>NZ_JAJDJW010000011.1:87558-119038 GCF_020567645.1 Enterococcus sp. CWB-B31 | reverse complement strand
GGAGTCGTGAGTAATTGTGGTGCTAGCGGGAGACCTTTCTTCAGTGGGCCTTTCAGGCTCTGGCCGGTAATAGAGGCTTTCAGCCGCAGAGCAAACCTCCAGTTCACACTGGAGGTTTTGATTTAATGTTCGTGTTTTCGCTGGTTCGAAGAAAGACAAACAGAATTAAATGTCTATACATAAATTAAAGGAAGTAAAAATTATACTTTGTTTGAGAAATTGCACTCTGTTATTGTAAATCAAGTAGAAATTTTTTTTGAGTAAATGAGTAGAAAGTTGAATGGAAATGCAAACAAATTGTATTTGTTATTCATTTGCTTTGAACTTGTGCTGAAAAAATAAGAATATACTGCAAAGTCTTATTGAAAATGTTCGTATTCTTGATTATAATATTACAGAAAACGAATGAGGAGAGGTTGAATGAAGAAGAATGTTCCGTATTTGATTATTACACCTGGTATTATTCTACTGTTATTTTTTATGATTGTACCATTGGTAAACAGCATCTGGCCAACAGTTTTTACTGAAAACGGAGCCAGTGTTCAATCCTATGTCGATTTTCTGACAGACGATTATAACCTGAAGATTTTTCTTCGTACGATACGAGTATCGTTGATTGTAACAGTGATATCTGCTGCTTTGGGAATACCGGCGGCCTATTTTATTGCAGGAGTGAACAAAAAATGGAAGAGCATCTTGATGGCAATGACGATGTTTCCACTGTTAACAAATTCGGTTATCCGAAGTTTTGCATGGATCAATATTTTGGGGAAATCCGGTGTTGTAAACAACTTGCTCGTGAATACCGGAATTGTTGATGAGCCGCTGACGTTGCTGTACACAGAATTTTCCATTGTTGTCGGATCAGTTTATCTTTTTTTACCAACAATGATAATGACACTTGTAGGTGTGATGGAAACAATTGAACGGGAAACATTGGAAGCTGCTGAGACGCTGGGCGCAAGTCCTTTCAGGGCTTTTTATAAGATTGTTCTCCCTCTTTGTACACCAGGTGTAATTGTCGGCAGTATTCTGGTGTTTACTGGGACTATGACAGCCTATACCACACCACAGTTATTGGGAGGCAATAAAAATATGATGATGGCAACCTTCCTTTATCAAAAAGCATCTACATTAGGCGACTGGACATCAGCTAGTGTCATTGCACTGATTATGATTGCAACCACACTTATTGTAAATAAGGGATTGAACATGATTGCTGCCCGTCTGGATCGGAGGGAGATGAACCATGCGTAAACAAAGAGGAATGACAATCATTGCAGTTTTAGTCTTTGCGTTTCTTTTTTTGCCGCTTGTCGTGATTGTGGTCACATCATTTGGCAAATCCGCAACGATTCAGTTTCCAATAGAAGAATTTTCTTTAGACTGGTATAAAAAAGCACTCAGCTCAGAAACATTTATGAGCAGTTTTAAATTAAGTCTATCCATCGGTATTGGAGCAACACTTCTTGCTTTACTGGTTGGGGTGCCTGCTTCCTACGCACTTTCCCGTTACAGTATGAAGAGTAAAAATATATTGAAAAGTTTCTTTTTATCTCCAACCATGATTCCGGGAATCGTTGTCGGCTACTCGCTTTTTCAATTTGTAGTGATTCGCTTGAATCTGCCGGTTATTCAGGGGCTTCTGATTGGTCACTTTCTGATTAGTCTTCCTTACATTATTCGGGTGGTTGGTTCGAGTATGGAGCAGCTTGATTTTTCAATGGAAGAAGTTGCCTGGACATTGGGCTGTACCAGACCCCGGGCATTTATGAAAATTGTTTTGCCAAATGTTTCTTCAGGAATTTTTGCGGCATTTATGCTGGCTTTTGTTAATTCATTTAACAATGTTCCTGTCTCCATGTTTCTTTCAGGACCGGGAGTGACTATGTTGCCGACCTCTTTGTTAAGCTACATCGAATACACCTATGATCCGACTGTTTCAGCGATTTCAGTGATGATTATGCTGCTGACCATTTTGTTGATGTTTATTATTGAAAAGACACTGGGGTTGGCATCTATTGCATAGTAGTAAATTAAAAAAATTCTTGTCGCTGTCAGTCAGCTGAACAGGATTTGTATACCGATGGAGGGATAAAGTGAGTTTTGTAAATTTAAGTAATATTCGTGTCAGTTACGACGGAAAGCAAAATATACTGGAAGATTTAAACATTTCCATGGAAAAAGGCGAGCTTGTTTCTTTGCTGGGACCGAGCGGCTGTGGAAAAACGACCACGCTTAGAGTTATCGCAGGCTTGATTTCCCCTAATGACGGGTCTTTTATATTGGATGATCAGGAGCTTGTCAAAGTGCCTGTTCACAAACGAAATTTTGGAATGGTTTTTCAAAGTTATGCCTTGTTTCCACACTTGACAATTTCAGAAAATGTTGCGTTTGGCTTAAAGCTTCGTAAAGAAAAAAAAGAAACAGTTGATAAAAAAGTAGCAGAGATGCTGGAAATTTGCGGTCTGGGTCATTTAGGAGAACGTTATCCTAAACAGCTGTCAGGCGGTCAGCGTCAGCGAGTTGCGTTAGCCAGAGCCTTGGTAATTGAGCCGAAGCTGCTTCTTCTTGATGAACCATTAAGTAACTTGGATGCAAAGCTTCGTGTACAAATGAGAATTGAGATTAAGCGAATTCAGCAGCAGCTGGGGATTACAACGGTTTTTGTAACGCATGATCAGGAAGAATGCTTCTCTATCTCTGATAAAGTAGCGGTAATGAATAACGGTGTGATTGAACAATATGATACACCTGAGAAAATTTACAGAAGTCCGAAGACAAAATTTGTAGCACAATTTATCGGCTTCGAAAATTTCTTTTCGGTTAAGCATTTAGAAGAAAGTCGTTATCAGACAGACAGTGTTGTGATTGAAACAGACGTTTCTTCGGCACCTGTTTCTGAGCTTGTTGCCACAATTCGTCCTGAAGATATCGAAATTGCTTCAGCAGCTCAGGAAAATCTAGTTGAAGGACAGGTTGAAGTCCGTACTTTTCTTGGTAAAAGTTATCAGTATGAAGTTGCTACTTCATTGGGGAAATTTTTGGTTAATGGAACAGATAAACAAATTTATGAAGCAGGCGATACTATCGTACTGCATTTTCCAAAAGAAAAAATTGTTCTTTTGGAAGATAAATAAACTAAACTGAGAAAAGAGGAAAAAATAGTGAAAAAACGTTTTGCATTGGGATCATTCGTTTTGGCAAGTATCTTATTATTGACAGCATGCGGAGGAGGAAATTCTGAGTCGTCTTCTTCCGACAAAGCAGCTTCTAAAGATTTAGTCGTGTCAACATTTGGATTGAGTGAAGATATCATAAAAAGTGATATCATGGTGCCTTTTGAAAAAGAGTTTGGGGCTAAAATTACTTTGGATGTAGGCAACAGCGGTGACCGTTTTACAAAGCTTGTCAGCAATCCTAAAGGAATAGATGTGATTGAACTGGCTCAGGCCAACTCTGCGGACGGTGCTTCTCAAGGCTTGTTCGAAAAATTGGATGAATCAAAAATTCCAAACCTTGCTGATTTGACATCCGGTGCCAAAGAAGTATTTGACAGCGGAGCTGGTGTGCCAATTGCTGTGAATAGTGTAGGGATTGTTTATGACAAAGAAAAAGTCGGTAAAGAAATCACTGACTGGTCTGATTTATGGGATTCCTCTTTGAAAGGAAAAATCTCCATTCCTGAAATTACAACAACTGCAGGCCCATTGATGATGTATATTGCCAGCGATTATGCAGGAAAAGATATTACCGAAGACAACGGTGAAGCAGCTTTTGGAGCTTTGGAAGAGTTAAAACCGAATATCGTAAAAACCTATGCAAAATCATCTGATCTTGCCAACATGTTTCAAGCTGGTGAAATTGAAGCTGCGATCGTAATGGATTTTGCCTATGATATCATAAAAGGTGATTCAGAAACAATCGAATATGTAGTTCCGGAAAGCGGGACTTATGCAAACTATAATACGGTCAATATTCCTGTAGAAGCTGCCAATAAAGAGCTTGCCTATGAATTTGTTAACTACAGAATCAGTGCGGATTCTCAAAAGACAAAAGCTCTTTCTTTAAATGAAGCGCCAACAAATGGAAAAGTGGAGCTTACTGATGAAGAAGCAGGGAATATGACATATGGTGCTATTGCAGATCGTGCGAAAACCGTTGATTTTGAATTTGTTAATGAACAGTTAACGGACTGGATTGATCAATGGAACAGACTAATCAATCAATAGTCTTATTCTGAATATTTTTGCTTTTCATAAAGCTGAAAAAAAATAGAAGGGTTGGGATTACGGTTCCAGCCCTGTTATTTATTTTGAAGCTGAGAATTGAAAACTGATAGTGAAAAAAATGGAGGAGACAACATGCATGTAGATTTACTGATAAAAAACATCAATGTTTTTAATACTGTTAAACAAATCTTTGAAAAGAAGCAGGTGACCGTCCATAAAGGAAAGTTTTACTACATAAGTCCGAACGACCTGTTGGATTTTAATGCTGTTCAGGAGATTGATGGCGGCGGACGTTATATGATTCCCGGATTAATTGATATTCATATGCATATTGAAAGCTCTATGACTACCCCTGCTATCTTTTCAAAAGCAGTGCTTCCCTTTGGTGTGACAACTGTTGTTGCTGATGCTCATGAAATGGCGAATGTCTTTGGTATCAATGGACTTACGGAGTTTATGAATGCTGAAACAGAGATTGACATTTTTCATGCGATTCCTTCCTCCGTTCCATCCACAACCCCTGAACTTGAAACGACAGGCGGAATTATCGGACTTCCGGAAGTAGCTGAATTACTGGAAAATCCGCAAATTGTCTGTCTGGGAGAAGCCATGAACTTCAATGGTATTGCAAATGAACCTCAGTCACTGATCCGGCAGATTATCGATCTCTGCCGGGAAAAAAGACCCACGATGCCTCTTGAAGGACATTGTCCGAAAATATACGAAGAAGAGCTGGCAGCCTTTATGTACAGCGGAATCACTTCAGACCATACCCATCAGTTTCCTGATTCGTTGGCAGAAAAAATAGAAAATGGCATGTTTATTCAATTCCAAAATAAATCAATTACGAAAGAAAATATGGCAGTTATTGTGGATAATAATTATTATGACTATGCTTGTATTATCACAGATGATGTAATGGCGGACGACTTGTTAAATGGTCATTTGAACGAAAATCTGAAAAAAGCTGTACAGGCTGGACTCCCTCTGGAAAAAGCAATCTACATGACAACTTATACCCCGGCACAGCGGATGGGTTTCCACGACAGGGGAATGATTGCTCCCGGAAAAGCTGCTGATTTTATATTACTGGATGATTTGAACAGCTTCTCTATAGCGGCTGTGTACAAGTCCGGACAATGTGTTCACAAAAAAGGGGACAAGGTCAGCTATCCTGACAAAGTTGAGCAGTTTCCTGCCGCATACAGTCAGACATTGAAATGCCAGAAGCTGACAGCTGCTGATTTGAAAATTCGTGTGGAAACAGACTTACCGGCTGTCCGATGTAATGTGATTCAAAAACAGGAGGTTGGCACATTTACTGAAAGAATAACCAAGGAAATTCCAATAAAACAAGGTTATTTGGATTGGGAGCATTCAGACTGTGCTTTGTTGATTGTTATGGAGCGCTATGGCAAAAATGGAAATATTGCTTTTGCCTTGATGGAACAGCCGCTTAGTGAACAGGGGAGTATTGCCACGACTTGGGCGCATGATCATCATAATTTGATGGTGTTGGGAAATAATAGTCAGGATATTCTTATTGCACAACAGGAGCTGTTGGATATACAGGGCGGTTATGTTGTAGCGGCAGATCGGCAAATTAAAGCAGTTTGTCCTTTGCCGATCGGTGGGATTTTATCACAGGCACCTATTGAAGAATTGGGTAGAGAACTTAACGAGGTTCGTCAGGCGATGCAGCAGCTTGGCTATAAAAATATGAATGAAATCATGTCGTTTTCCACACTGTCTCTTCCGGTTTCGCCTGCAATTAAAGTAACAGATAAAGGCATGATGAATACAAAAACGCAGGAATTTTATCCGCTGATTTTTCCGGAAGATGGGGTGATCATATGACCACATTAATCAAGAATGTGCATGTTCTGACGATGGATGATGAAATGAAGGAATATAAAAAAGGATATGTACTCATCGACGAGGAGAATATTTCTGCTGTTGGCGAATGGAAAGAACAAAATATTCAGTCAGATGAAGTGATTGACGGAAGCGGGAGCCTTCTTTTACCGGGATTCGTCAACACGCATACACATGCAGGAATGATTCCTTTTCGGTCACTGGGAGACGATGTACCAGATCGGCTGCGCAGATTTCTTTTTCCGCTTGAAGCATTTATGACGAAGGGGTTGGTGAAAGCCAGCAGTGCGTATGCCATCAGTGAGATGCTGCTCAGTGGAGTCACTGGCTTTTGTGATATGTATTATTTTGAAGATCAGGTGGCGGAAGTCTGTGAGGAATTCCATGTCCGTGCTGTTGTAGGAGAAACTATTATTGATATGCCTACTTGTGACAGTTCAGACCATTCCGGCGGTCTATCCTATTGTGAAACATTTTTGCCGAAATGGCAGGGGCATCCATTGATTACACCAGCAATTGCTCCGCATGCACCCAATACCAATACGAATGAGGCGTTGGAAAAGATAGTTGAAATGAGTAAAAAATATGATGTTCCAATTACCATGCATGTGGCAGAAATGGATTATGAAATGAAGGAGCTGGCAGAAAAATATGGGCTTACGCCTTTTGGCTATCTGGAAAAATTGGGTTTTATGGAACAGCCGTTTATCATGGCTCATTGCATCCATATGTCTGAAGACGATATTGCTTTGACAGCCAAATATGCAGAGACAGCAAAGATTGCCCACTGTATTGGTGCCAATACTAAATCAGCGAAAGGAGTTGCTCCGGTGAAGGCGATGCTGGAGGCAGGTCTAACAGTAGGCTTAGGAACGGATGGTCCCAGCAGCGGTAATACATTAGATCTTTTTTCTCAAATGAAACTGTTTGCCAATTTCCATAAGACATACGAAAAAGACAGAGCATTATTTCCTGCGAAAGAAATTGTTCGGCTGGCAACCAGAGGAGGAGCAGAAACTTTAGGTTTTCACGAAACAGGCAGCATTCAGTCTGGTAAAAAGGCCGATCTGATTATGGTTGAAACAGAGTCAGTCAATATGTTTCCGATTTTTGATCCATATTCTGCTCTGGTTTATTCTGCGAATCCATCAAATGTTCAGCAGGTCTGGGTAAATGGTCGGCTGCTAGTTGAGAATCATCAGCTGGTGGAGCATGATTTAAAACAAATTAGATCAAACCTGTATAAGCAAATGGATAAGTTTGTTGCAGAAGCAAAGAAAAGAATGTAACTATTAATAAAGCAAGGACAAGACAAACACTCATGAGTGTTTGTCTTGTCCTCGCTTTATCCTATATTCCAAAACTATTTATTTAATTGTTCGGTTAGTCTTTTTGCTGTAGGTGTAACTGCCAAACCGCCTTCCGCTGTTTCTTTGAAAATGCTTGGCATTTGTCGACCTACCTGATACATCGCAGCTACGACTTCATCTGGCGGAATCACACTTCTGATTCCGGCTAAGGCCATATCGGCAGAAATGAATGCCTGCGAAGACCCTAATGCATTACGCTTTACGCAGGGAACTTCAACCAGTCCAGCGACCGGATCGCAGATTAAGCCCATCATATTTTTCAATGTAATTGCAATTGCCTGAGCAGCTTGTTCTGCGGTTCCGCCGGCAGCGCAAACCAGAGCAGCACTTGCCATGGCGCTGGCAGAGCCGACTTCAGCCTGACAGCCGCCCTCTGCTCCGCTGATGGAGGAATTATTGGCAATGACCAATCCAAAAGCACCGGCTGTAAATAGAAAATTCAGCTGTTGTTCATGAGTCAGATTCAACCGTTCAACAGCTGCCATCAATACCCCTGGGACGACTCCTGCACTTCCCGCAGTTGGTGTTGCACAGATCAACCCCATATTGGCATTGACTTCGTTAACTGCAACGGCATTTCTGACGGCAGTCAAGATTGTTTCACCGCTTAAAAAATTTCCGGATTGAATGTATTCAGTCATTTTCACAGCATCGCCTCCGGTTATGCCGGTTACAGATGTGACCCCCGCTGTACCTTCTTCAATTGACTGTTTCATGACAATCAGATTTTTTTCCATTGTTTCAATTACCCGCTGCCGGTCACACTGGCTATTTTCCATTTCTAAAGCAATCATTAATTCAGCAACAGAAGGATAATTTTTTGCTTGTTCTACCAGTTCTTTTATAGAAAGAAACATACTCGTTTGGCTCCTTTATTAGTCAAAGTAATTAACTGTGTGGATATGAGGGATTTTCTTTAGCGTGGCTGCGACAGTATCAGATGCCCGTTGATCAATCTCGATAATCATAATAGCTTTTTCACCCTTGGATTCACGGGTCACAGTCATGGTTCCGATATTTATGTTTAAGCTGGAAAGCTGATTGGTTACTTTGGCGATCATACCTGGAACATCCTGATGGACAATAATGAATGTCGGAGTCCCCATATTCAGCGAGATCTTGAACCCATCCAGCTCTGATATCTGGATATTGCCGCCGCCAATGGAAATTCCTGTGACAGACAGCTTGCGGTTTCCTTTAGAAACAAGCAGCTGAACAGAATTTGGATGATCCGCCCGCTCATTCTTAGGCACAAAAAGAACTTCCATTTCTTTTGCGTGAGCAATTTTTAGAGAATCTGCCAGTTGCGGGTCATCGGGTTCCATATCAAGCAAGCCTCCGACAAGGGCAATGTCTGTACCATGCCCTCGATAGGTTTTTGCAAATGACTCATATAAATAAATGTCCACTGTATCTGGCTGTTCTCCGAAAATCGTTCGAACAATTTTTCCAATACGGGCAGCACCGGCTGTATGGGAACTGCTGGGACCGATCATAACGGGGCCAATAATATCAAAAATACTTTTATAGCGAAGCTGTTCCATCGTTCTTCCTCCTCATGAATGCAGTAGCTTACTGCCGAAAGTGTATCACAGGAAATGGAAAGAAAAAAGTCTTTCTCATGAAAAATGAATAGAATTATCTGGTATCTGCAATTAAAAAAAAACTGACAACCTTCATCATAATGAAGAATAGACGTTTTCGTATTTTTGGCGTAGAAAGTTATTAAAAATCATTGAAAAAATTTCTGTTACCCTGTATACTATCAAAGTGTGCATTTTTGTACATGTCTTTTCCTGGCGTTTTAAGGAAAGACCGTGGGAGGAGAAATATTGATCTCCAATTAACCACATCACGGACTCAAGGAGGTATGTCTCGTGGCAAAAAAAGTAGAAAAATTAGTTAAATTGCAAATTCCTGCAGGTAAAGCAACACCAGCACCGCCGGTAGGTCCTGCACTAGGTCAAGCGGGTATCAACATCATGGGATTCACAAAAGAATTCAATGCTCGTACAGCCGATCAAGCAGGTTTAATCATTCCAGTGGTAATCTCTGTATATGAAGATCGTTCATTTACATTTATTACCAAAACACCGCCAGCTGCAGTATTATTGAAGAAAGCAGCTAAAATTGACAAAGGTTCAGGCGAACCAAACAAAAACAAAGTAGCTAAAGTAACCAGTGACCAAGTAAAAGAAATCGCTGAACTTAAGATGGCAGACCTAAACGCCGCTGATGTAGAAGCAGCAATGCGCATGGTTGAAGGAACTGCACGAAGCATGGGGATCACTGTAGAATAATAGATTATCTGCAACCCTAAAGAAGTAGCTTCTCAGTCGGCTTCATATTGAAAAATGTGAATTACGTGGGAGGTTCTACCGTTATAACCACAATCAAGGAGGAAACAAAATGGCTAAAAAGAGCAAAAAAATGCAAGATGCATTAAAAAAAGTTGATACTACTAAAGCTTACACAGTAGCAGAAGCGGTAGCTTTGGCTAAAGATACAAATACTGCAAAATTTGACGCAACTGTTGAAGTTGCCTACCGTCTAAACGTAGACCCTAAAAAAGCAGACCAACAAATTCGTGGAGCAGTTGTACTGCCAAACGGAACTGGTAAAACTCAAACCGTTTTAGTATTCGCTAAAGGGGACAAAGCAAAAGAAGCAGAAGCTGCAGGAGCTGACTATGTTGGCGATGCAGATATGGTTAATAAAATTCAACAAGGCTGGTTCGGTTTTGATGTAGTTGTTGCTACTCCGGATATGATGGCTGAAGTTGGTAAATTAGGTCGTGTTTTAGGTCCTAAAGGTCTAATGCCTAACCCTAAAACAGGTACTGTAACCATGGACGTAACAAAAGCAGTTAACGAAGTTAAAGCAGGTAAAGTAACTTACCGTGTTGATAAAGCCGGTAACATCCATGTACCTATCGGTAAAGTATCATTTGATACAGAAAAATTAATTGAAAACTTCAACACAATCAATGATGTATTGCTGAAAGCTAAACCATCAGCTGCAAAAGGTCAATATATTAAAAATATTTCAGTAACAACAACATTTGGACCTGGAATCCATGTTGACCAATTTTCTTTCTAATATTTAAAAGCTGAACGGACTCGGTCAAATCATGAGCAAATTAGGAAAATGACCCAAAGATGCTTTCTATCTTTGAGGGCAGTTTATCTATTTGTTGAATGATTTAGTTTGAGAAGCTGGATAAAGTAAAAGCTGAGCAGACTCGGTCAGCTCTCGAATAATAAGGAAAAGCAATTATAGCGATGCTTTTCGTCGCGAATTGTTTAGACTTATTATTGAAGAGAGCTAGTTTGAGAAGCTGGATAAAATAAAAGCTGAGCAGACTCGATCAAGTCATATAATATTAGATAATAAAAACTATTGACTCAACTACCTTACCTGTGGTAAGGTAGTTGAGGTTAATAATAACTGTACCGAAGACAGCAGGTGACATAAGTCTTAATTTCCTGCCGAGGACAATGATTGATGAAAAAATTTGTCAATGAGTCCCTCTATGTCAACGGTGGCATGGAGTTTTTTGTTGTCTGCAGCAGAAAGCTTCTCCATCATCATTCAGGAGGTGAAAAATAAATGAGTGAAACAGCAATCGCTAAAAAAGCAGCATTAGTAGATGACGTAACTGAAAAATTCAAAGCAGCATCTTCTGTAGTTATCGTTGACTACCGTGGATTAACTGTTGAAGAAGTAACAAATTTACGTAAACAACTGCGTGATGCAAACGTTGAAATGAAAGTTATTAAAAATTCTATTCTTTCACGTGCAGCAAAAGCAGCTGGTCTGGAAGGACTTGATGAAGTATTCACAGGACCTACAGCTGTAGCATTCAGTAATGAAGATGTCGTTGCACCGGCTAAGATTATGGATGAATTTGCTAAAGATGCAAAAGCATTGGAAATCAAAGGCGGAGTTATCGAAGGTAAAGTGGCTTCTATGGAAGAAATTACTGCGCTTGCGAAACTGCCAAGTCGCGACGGTTTATTATCTATGTTGCTATCTGTTCTACAAGCACCAGTCCGCAACGTTGCCTATGCTGTCAAAGCAGTGGCAGAAAAAGAAGAAGCTGCTTAATCCCAGCATGAAATTAGTATTACAAAAAAATATAGTTTATCAAACTTTAAATGGAGGAAATTAAAAATGGCATTGAACATTGAAAACATTATTGCTGAGTTAGAAACAGCAACTATCTTAGAACTAAGTGAATTAGTTAAAGCTATCGAAGAAAAATTTGACGTATCTGCAGCAGCTCCTGTAGCTGTAGCAGGCGGAGCTGCTGCTGGCGCTGTTGAAGAACAAACTGAATTCACTGTAGAATTAACTGCAGCTGGAGATCAAAAAGTTAAAGTTATCAAAGCAGTTCGTGAAGCAACTGGTCTTGGCTTGAAAGAAGCTAAAGCTGTAGTTGACGGAGCTCCTGCACCAGTTAAAGAAGCAATCGCTAAAGAAGAAGCTGAAGCATTGAAAGCAGCTTTGGAAGAAGTAGGAGCTTCTGTAACATTAAAATAATACAAACTGATTATTTTAAGTCGGAATCCTTAGCAAATAAGGGTTTCGGCTTTTTTGTTTTTACTGATAAATTAACAATTTTTCTTTAAGATCTTTTACTCATGAAATGGGTAGAGTGCAGGAATGGTATAATTATTTAGGTCAGCAATGAATTTTTTTAACAAGAGGAGGCTATCATGAAAGAAAGAGCTGTACTGATCATTCATGGATTTGGCGGGAATGAACAGGAAATTTTATTTCTACATAATTATTTAAGAGAGAACAAGATTGACTCTTTCTGGATTCAGCTTTCGGGACATAATGGCAACAGAAAAAGCTTTTCAAAAGCTACCTGTCAGGATTGGCTGAAAGATGTAAACAGCAAAGTTGCCGAACTTAGTGAAATTTACAAGCAGGTGACCTGTATTGGTTTTTCAATGGGTGGTTTACTTGCGATTCATGCTTCGGAAAATAAAGTAGTGGATCAACTGGTCTTATGCAGTACGCCTATCTATCTTTATAATCCAGCAGTTATTATGAGTAATCTTTTAGACGGTTTTTTCTCTGGTAATAAGAATATAAGGGATTACTATTTTGATTCCGTAACGACCACTTCATTTAAGGCCTGTCTGCAGTTTTTAAAACTTTTGCATCTAACAAAGAAAAGACTTAAAGTGGAGAACAATGTGAAAAGCAGTCTAATGATTCTGCAAAATAAAAGAGATGAAACCAGTCATTATCGAAGTGCTGATTTTCTATGGCTGTATACCGGTAAAAAAGGAAGTGTACGCTTATATAATAATGGAAACCATCAGCTGTTTTTAAGTGAAAATAAAGAAAAGGCTGTTGAAGAGATTCTACTCTTTATTGTCGGACTGGAAGAAACAAACGTATTCCGGCAAAATATCACAGTATCTGGGATTTAATCATAAACAAAAATTTTGTCACAATACATAATAATCATTGATAGTTTGATTTATAAAGATAATTGCAGCTTGACTTTCTGTGATTATCTTTTTTATTTTATCAGATGTTTTGAAGTTATTAACGATGTTCAAATTTTGTGTAACTCGTCTAAAATAGTGTTAATAGTTATTTATCTACATTTCTCATTTCATTCTCACAAATGTTCTTTAACAATTGACATTATATAGATGTTTATCTATATTTGAATAGATGATTATCTATGTAGGAGGAGATAACGATGGATTATGAATCAACTTCCCTGATACTTAAAGCGATAGCTGATCCAAACCGTATGAAAATTATTGATTTGCTTTCAAATGGCAGTATGTGTGCATGTAAGGTGTTGGAGCATTTCAATTTTACTCAGCCGACTCTTTCGCATCATATGAAGATATTGGAAAATGCTGGGATTGTTTCAGTCAGTAAACAAGGTCAATGGCATCATTATTTGTTAAGAGAAGATTTTGTGAAAAGATTTATGACTGATATGGAACAGCTGCTGTCCGATAAAAATTTGGAATCAGAAAAAAATTGACTGAAAAAGAGAGCGTCAATTAATAGGGAAAGAATATCAATAAGGGGATAGGTATTAAATGACAAATGCACTTGAAATTAAAGCCTTAACAAAAGTATATGCTACAGGAGTTGAGGCATTACGAGGGATTGATCTAATCGTAAAGGAAGGCGACTTTTATGCGCTGCTGGGACCAAATGGAGCCGGAAAATCAACGACTATTGGAATTATTACATCCCTTGTCAATAAGACCTCAGGAAAAGTGAAGGTATTTGATTATGATCTTGACACAGATTTAGTTCGTGCAAAGCAGCAAATAGGGCTGGTTCCTCAGGAGTTTAACTTTAATCCATTCGAGACCGTTCAGCAAATTGTTGTCAATCAGGCAGGGTATTATGGGGTTCCGCGTAAAGAAGCATTAAAACGCAGTGAAAAATATCTAAAGCAGTCAGATTTGTGGGAAAAGCGAGAGGTGCGTGCCCAGATGCTTTCTGGAGGGATGAAGCGACGATTAATGATTGCCCGTGCGCTGATGCATGAACCGCGTCTGCTTATTTTGGATGAACCGACAGCGGGAGTAGATATCGAGCTTCGTCGTGAAATGTGGAGCTTTTTAAGAGAATTGAATGAAAATGGGACTACGATCATTCTGACTACTCATTATCTGGAGGAAGCAGAAATGCTTTGCCGAAATATTGGAATTATCCAATCTGGTGAACTGATAGAGAATACAAGCATGAAAGAGCTTTTAGCAAAACTGCAATTTGAAACATTTATTTTCGATTTGGCGCCATTTGATGAAAAACCGAAAATCACAGGCTATAAAAGTATATTTGAAGATGAGCTGACCCTGGCTGTAGAAGTTGAACGAAATCAGGGAATTAATGAAATTTTTGAACAGCTTACTAAACAGGGGGTAAGGGTTCTTTCCATGCGCAATAAATCCAACAGACTGGAGGAGCTGTTCCTGAAAATTACAGAAGAAAAACATCAAGTGGGGGAAAAATATGTTTAGTCTTTATTTCACAGCATTGAGAAGTTTGGCAGTAAAAGAAACAAACCGCTATATGCGAATTTGGGTACAGACGCTCGTACCGCCGGTGATTACTACATCACTGTATTTTGTTATTTTTGGGAAAATGATTGGTGGACGAATCGGAGAGATGGGCGGATTTTCCTATATGGAATTCATTGTTCCCGGACTGATCATGATGTCTGCCATTACAAGCTCTTATTCCAATGTCTCTTCTTCTTTTTTCTCTCAGAAGTTTCAGAAAAATATTGAAGAGCTGCTGATTGCACCGGTACCAACACATGTGATTATCTGGGGCTTTGTTATTGGAGGAATGGGGAGAAGTATTTTGGTAGGTACACTTGTGACAATTATTTCTCTGCTCTTTGTGCCGTTACATGTTTATTCATGGTTCATTGTTATTATTACGCTGCTTATGACAGCCATATTGTTTTCATTAGCAGGACTGTTAAACGGTATTTTTGCCAAGTCCTTTGATGATGTGTCCATTGTACCGACGTTTGTTTTACAGCCGCTAACTTATCTTGGTGGAGTCTTTTACGCAATCTCCATGCTTCCGTCATTTTGGCAGGCTGTTTCAAGAATTAATCCAATTGTTTATATGATTTCAGGATTTCGCTTTGGTTTTCTTGGAACAACAGATGTACCGATTGCTGTTTCTGTAATAATTCTTGTTCTGTTTATACTAGTTCTTTATATTGTCTGCTGGCGTTTGATTGAAAAGGGCCGTGGGTTGAGAAGTTAATATCATATAAAAAAGCTGATTTTTAACAGGAATAATGTCTAGGGTCATCGTCATCTTTTTATTTTAAGCGTGGGATTATCACGGATTCACTCACAGTATTCTTCAATTTCAGCCTAATTTAAATATTCACTTCAAATTATTTTTATTTAATGTACTCAGTTATAAAGGATATTGCTATACTTTTTTAGTTACTTGTGGTATTGTAATAGATGTAGTATTTTTCTGGTTCAATTTAGTAGGCTTTATCCTTATCTGTTTTTAGAATAATTCCTCTTATTTTTATCATGAACATATATTGCAAATAAAATGTGCAAAAAGCACTAGGAGGAACATAACTATGAATACAGGTACAGTAAAATGGTTTAATGCAGACAAAGGATTTGGTTTTATTACTGGAGAAGACGGAACAGACGTTTTTGCTCATTTCTCAGCTATCCAAGGAGATGGATTCAAGACTTTAGATGAAGGTCAGTCCGTATCATTTGACGTTGAAGATGGTCAACGTGGACCACAAGCAACAAACATTGTAAAAAACTAATTTAATTTAACTATTAAAAACAGTCTTTTTAAGGCTGTTTTTTTAATAAGAAAGATTACTGCAATTAATTGGAGGCGAAAAAGATGTATAGAAAAAAAGTTGATAATGATTCTGAAATTAAACAATCATTTGATCTTGAACAGAAGGTCTCATTTATTTACAAGCAGGAAATTCGGACAGGAAAAATTGTTAAAAAACTTGATTACGCCGCTGTTGTAAAAATAGATTTGTTGGCTTCAGCATCGCATTCAGAGGACAAGACTGTTGTGAATTACAGTGATTTATACAAGAGATAAAGAAGATGTTTTCTTTTAGCCTACTAATACTTCAGTAATACAAAATCGATTATAAAGTTTTTAAAGAGCGATAATTCTTTGAAGTGATTCCAAAAAGTTAGACCAAAAAATCTAACTTTTTGGGATCGGTTTACTTAAGAAAAGAATTATCGCTTTTTTTTATTGAGTCTGTTATAGTGCATATTTAAAGACTGAAAAAGTTAAAATTAAAATAGAAACAGTTCCCATTCCAGCTAAAATAGTCAGGTATTTATCCAAATCTGATCTATCTTTAATTATTTTCACTAATACCAGATAAACGAGAATTCCTGCAATCCCACCGCCAGTATTCATAAGAAAATCAGTTACATCTGAAACACCAATAGAGAAGATATATTGAAGAATTTCAAATGTCAGGCTTACACCAGCCATTAAGAAAATTTGTTTAACATAAGACAACTTGGTTGGAACCAGATTTAAATAGACCCCAAAAGGAAAAAAGATAAATAAATTGCCGAGAACTTCGGGCGTATTGAATTTTCCTTTTTTAAAGGAAGAATCGCCAAATGGGTGAAGATTAACTGACTGAAGGTCTGGCATATTATCGAGTGACAGTTGAAGCTTAAAAATAACAGTCCAGACCAGCATGAAAAGATAAATAATAAAAAGAACTATAGAAAATTTTTGAAAACTTGACAGTTTCATCCTATCCCTCCTTTTGAACAAGCCATTGTTTTATTATATCATGAATAAATTAAGCTTTAGGAATGACATTTACAATACAGGGCTTACATTAACGAAAGCTTAAAAAAATAGAAAAAGAATGACTGCTCATCGTAAGGAAGATAAAAATATTAACTTTTAAAAAAAGAGACAATTCAGTGTATTCCCATGAAAAATGCCCAGGCTCATGTTGATTTACTGGGCAGAGTATTTAATTGGACTAGGCAATATTTTTTAATGGTTGTAGGACAAATTTGCGGATGAATGAATTAGGATTTCTAACGATAAATTTTTCAATAACCAGCTGCTTTCGGCTGTTAAAATGACCAAAAACAGAAAGCTCAAAGGTATTATCCTCTAAAAAAAGTATGAGATTAGCCAGCTCTCGTTTGGCAACCAGACAATTAATCGGTTCATTT
Organism: Enterococcus sp. CWB-B31; assembly: GCF_020567645.1. Taxonomy (NCBI): domain Bacteria; kingdom Bacillati; phylum Bacillota; class Bacilli; order Lactobacillales; family Enterococcaceae; genus Enterococcus; species Enterococcus sp. CWB-B31. The sequence continues at coordinate 101,827 of NZ_JAJDJW010000011.1, read as the reverse complement.
CGGTTATGCAGTGTGAAACGGACCAGTAGATCAGGGAACGATGAAACCAGTCTGATTTTATCAGCAATACCAACATAACTGTGCTTTTTCATAATAAATTCCTCCTTAAACTTCACTCCATTTATGAAACGCCGGCAGCTCAATATTTCGTATCTCATCATAATGTACTTTCGTATCATCCACAAAAAATCCAAGCTCATCAAAACCTTTAATTATTCCTGTAATATCGCTAAAATAATTATTTTCAAGATCCTTCATCTCAAGCTGAATTGCGACGATCTGCTGATTTTGATAGGCGAATGCCAACAGTTCCTGTATCTCATTTTCAGACATCGCTTTCTTGGGGAGAATCACCCGCTGTTCTCTTTTTTGTTCTTTCTCCATTTCAGCAGTATGCTCAGACAAATACATTCCCTGCCATTTTTGAATCCCTCTATCCTGATATTCTCTGAAGTAAGAATCATTTAAATCAATTTTTTTCGGCATCATATTCACTCCTTAAACCATCCATTCCTCCGGCATGTCCGCCAATCAGTGAAGCTCGGCTGATTGCTGTTCCTCCTGATAATAATGAATTGGCATGCACAATTGAGGTAAAACCATATTTTTTACGAATTGCATCAATCAAGTGATCCAGTTTATAATCATTTACCAGATCTGCCGGCTCGTGAAATAAATCCAGTTGGATCATATCTGTTTCCACCAGCTTTGAAAAAGAAACACCGACTTGTCGTACTTCCATTCCTGTCCAGTTATGTCTGAATAGTTCAAGGATATATTCTTTTAGTAACTTCGACTGATTGGTAGGCGGTACTTTCATTTGCTGGCGAAAGCCTTTGTTTCCCTGCTTTCTGTACCAGCTGGAATAACCTATGTAAAGAGAAACACACTGTGTCTGAGCATTATATTTTCGTAATCTGGCAGCCACTTGATCTGTAACCTCCTGAAGTACTGTCTCTATTTCTGTCTGCAAACGATAGTCCCTGGGCAAAATCTGATTGTTGTTGAATGATTTTTCTGCTGGAACATAAGTATCAGAGATTCTTGTTCGATCGATGCCCCATGAATGGGCGTAAAGCTGTAAACCAATAACACCCAGTTCCTCTTTCAGCTTGTATTCATTTGCATGGGCAAGATCAAAGATTGAATGGATATTCAAGTTGTGTAAGCGTTTGGCTGTTCGACTATTAATGCCCCACATTTCGGTAATGGGGTAAATTTTCCATAATTTATCAGGCACATCTTCGTAGCGCCATTCTGCGATTGATTCAACCGTCTGCTTTGATTCAACATCCAAAGCTGCTTTAGCCAATAAGGGATTGTCTCCAATCCCGATGGTAACATGAAGTCCGGTATCCTCTTTAATCCGTTTTTGAATTTCTTCTGCCAACTCAAAAGTATTTTTTCCAAATAATTTTTTACTGGCAGTAATATCAAGAAATGTCTCATCAATAGAGTAGATGAGGATGTCTTCTACAGCTGTATACTGTTTAAAAATCGAATTGATTTTCATATTTTCATTAATATAAAGCTGCATCCGTGGAGGAACAATCAGCAAGTCTGGATGGTCAGGCAAATCCCACTTACGCATAACATTGGAAAGTCCCAGCGCTGATTTTGCCATAGGAGAAGCAGATAGAATCAAGCCGCCTGCATTTTCTGCATTGCTCATCACAACGAGCATGGTTTCCAGCGGATCAAGCCCCATCTGGATGCATTCTACAGAAGCATAAAAGGATTTAACATCAATACATAAAATATCTCTGCGTTCTTCTTTATCGTAGTCGAATTTCATGGTCAGCATCTCCTGAAAAATATTCTATGATTAAATTATACGAACATTCGTTCTTTTTGTCTAGCATAAGATATTTGACCAGAAGAACGTTATTAAATCAGTTATTGTAAAAAGAGATTAAATCTGGGATTTATTTATATAAAATATTAGAATCTGAATGAAAAGTATTGAGAAAATGAGTTATCAACGTTTTTCCAAATAGACGTATTTGTATTGAGAATTGAACAATGTGAGACTCACATATACAAAAAATTTTTATTAATATAGAAACTTTTAGCAGAATGGTATGATTTATCCCTCAGAAGCTGATAGTTTAATAAATCACTGAGGAAAATAGGGAGTGGTTATCAACTTTCAACGAATGAATGATAGAAGCTTCCCGCTTTTGACGAAATAGTATAGGTGTTTTGGGAATAGATGGCTGTTTTTTACTTATGGGGGACAAATCATGGTGTGGGTACTGAGAATGCAATTGATTTTGTGGCTATAAAATCAATTCATTAATACGAAATTAAGGATATGCTCCTACGCTTCTTCGAATGCTCGTCGCATGTCTGAGGGGCAAGTAAAAACATGCTCCTACGCTTCTTCGAATGCTCGTCGCATGTCTGAGGGGCAAGTAAAAACATGCTCCTACGGTTCTTCGCATGCTCATCGCATGTCTGAGGGGCAAGTAAAAACATGCTCCTACGGTTCTTCGCATGCTCATCGCATGTCTGAGGGGCAAGTAAAAACATGCTCCTACACTTCTTCGCATGCTCGTCGCATGTCTGAGGGGCAAGTAAAAACATGCTCCTACACTTCTTCGAATGCTCGTCGCATGTCTGAGGGGCAAGTAAAAACATGCTCCTACGGTTCTTCGAATGCTCGTCGCATGTCTGAGGGGCAAGTAAAAACATGCTCCTACGCTTCTTCGAATGCTCGTCGCATGTCTGAGGGGCAAGTAAAAACATGCTCCTACGGTTCTTCGCATGCTCATCGCATGTCTGAGGGGCAAGTAAAAACATGCTCCTACGCTTCTTCGTATGCTCAGATCATACAAAGATTGGAACAGCGTTTATTTAGCTTTAAGGGTATCAGACATACTAATGTCACAGACTCATACGAAAGATGCGGTAATACTCCTTCTTTAAACGGAACTAGCTCATATCTATTTTTGCGAAAAAACTCACTGCTAAAGTTTTCAGACAAGTCCTAATAAAAGCAAAAGGATTAAGCTGTTAGAATGAAGGATAAAATTTTGGAAAATAAGAATAACTATGAAATATGTTGAGAATTTATTTATTTTAATAAGCGATAAGTAGAAAAAATGTAGTATAATTGATATTGATAATCATTATCAATAAAAGTTACCTACTTGCAAAAGAAATGAGGAGAGTAAATGTTTGTTCAATCAGTGACATTTGTCGTAAAAAAAGAGGGTAAAGAGCACTTTGAAAATAAGACGAAAAAAGATGTGGTTTCAATGCTGGGAAGAGATACCTGCTTATCAAGTGAATGCTGGTTTGCTGAAACAAAAGACACCTGTGAATTTGTATTAGTCTCCAAATGGAAGGATAAAAAAGCTTTTCAGGCGTGGTTGAAACGTCCGGAACACTTGCAGCAGCATAGGGAAGCTCATAAGAATAAAGATTCCAGACCAAATATTGTAGTGGAAAAAATAAAAAAAGGATATACAATTTTAGAATAGTTTTAAGAGTTAGAAAGCACTATTGCTGAAGTTTTAATGATTTCAATTACTGTAAATAACTTCTTTCCAACAGACGGAAAAAGGATATTTTGAGAAGCTTGTTTTTAATACAACATGACTCTCAAAATATCCTTTTTATGAAATTATCAGAAATGGAACACAGTTACTTCCCTAATTAATCTCTATGACCTGAAAAAAATGAAACAACAGCTATCAGAATTACTGCACCCAGTAGTGAGGGTACTAAAGCCATTCCTGCCAATTTCGGTCCCCATGAGCCAAAAAGCGCCTGTCCTATAGAGGAGCCGACTAAACCGGCGATAATATTAAATACGCAGCCCATTGATTCGCCTTTATTTGTAATTGAACCTGCAAGGGAACCAATAACGGCGCCTACAATCAATGTCCAAAGCCAACTCATAATGATCACTCCTTCAAATTTATTTACTGTTTAATCATACCATAAACTGTGATATATTAAATCAGACGGAAGCCCTATCTAACCTATATACTAATAGATGACTAACATGGAGGACAAAGAAAATGCTGACAAATCAGGAAATAAAAATCAGTAAGACTCTTTCTTATGCATTAAGGCATAAGCCTGAGGAATTCAACCTTGTTCTGGATGACCAAGGATATACGGAGTTGTCAGAGGTTATTAGGAAAATGGCTGAAAGTGGTTTTCCGGGATTGACAAAAGAAAAACTCCAAGCTATTTTGAACAGAAGCGATAAAACTCGTTGGGAAATAAAAGATGAGAAAATTAGAGCAGTTTATGGTCACAGCACAAAGAAAAAAATCGAAAAACTTCCTGTAATACCGCCTCAATATCTTTACCATGGAACAGCACACAGGTTCTTAGAGAATATTTTAAGGGAGGGATTAATTCCTAAGGGAAGACAATATGTTCATCTGTCACAGGAGGTTGAGACTGCAGTGATTGTTGGAAAAAGAAGGGATCAGTCTCCGATCATTCTCAGAGTTGCTGCATTGGAGGCTTCTGGAAATGGTTTACGTTTTTATCAGGAGCTTGAAGGAATTTGGCTGAGTGATGTGATACCTCCAAAGTATTTGGAAATAGAACAATAACCAGATATATCCAAAATGTATAAGCTTAAAAATAGAAGCAAAGGTTATACTGATCTTTAGAAGTTAGATTTTGATCTAATTTTTTGAGTCAGTTTAGATGTGCTTCTATTTTTATTTGCTTGAAAATATTTATGATAAGTTTACCGGGCTCAGCCGTTTATTTCGTATATTTAATAAGTGGAGTAAACCTCCATTTATTTTTTTGTCAGTTTTACCACGACTTCACAACGGGCAGTTTGTGGAAACATATCGACAGATTGCAGATAATTTACTTTGAAAACTTTCGCTAGCTGAACTAAGTCCCGTGCAAGGGTTGAAACATTGCAGGAAATATAAACCATTTTTTTAGGCGGCTGTTTTAAGATGACCTGCAGCAGTTTTTCATCCAGTCCAGTTCTTGGCGGATCAACAACAATACTATCAGGAGAGAACCCTTCGTTCAGCCATTTAGGCAGCAGCTCTTCTGCTGTTCCGACTTCATAATGAGTATTTGAAATACCTAAGGCAGCAGCATTTTGTTGTGCATCCTCAACCGCAGCAGGAATAGTATCCATTCCCCGGACTTCTTTCACCTGCTTTGCCAGACTAAGACCAATTGTTCCCACCCCGCAATAGGCATCTACAACTGTTTCATTTGCTTTGAGATTCAGTGCCTGACGTGCTTCGGCATATAGATGCTCTGTCTGTTCAGGATTCAACTGGAAAAAGGCTCTTGGTGAAAGATCAAAAGATAGTTCGCTTATTTTTTCGTTGATACTTTCTTTTCCCCATAGATGAACAGTTTCTTCTCCCATGATAAGGGAAGTTTTTTTATTTTGTATATTCTGCATGATTGAGACAACCTCCGGCAGAAGCTGTTGAATGTCTGTCAGTATTTCTCTTTTTTTAGGGAATTTCTGTGATTGCATAATGAATACCACTTGAACTTCACCAGTCTGAACACCAATGCGAACCATTAGTGTCCGGAAAATACCGCTGTTTTTTCTTTCATCGTAGATTGGCAGCTGATATTTATTCAAAAGCTCAACTAAAGTATTTATGACCTTGGTCACAGTAGTGTTTTGAACAAGGCAATTTTCAATAGGTACCAGATTATGAGAGTTCGGCTGATAAAGTCCGGCTTCAATAACCCCATCTTTTTGACGAAGCTGAAACTGTGCCTTATTTCGATAGTTCCATGGATTTTCCATTCCAATTGTCTTTCGCAGCTCGTATTGCTGGTAATTATCCGGTTTGAATTTTGCCAAAGCTTGTTTCAGCAAATCTCTTTTGAATTCAAGCTGCGCACGGTAGTTTAAATGCTGCAGCTGACAGCCGCCGCAGGTTTCATAAACCGGGCAGGGCGGTGTGATTCTGTTTGGAGAAGGTGTATTGATTTTTAGCAACTGTCCTTCAATAAATCTGGGATTTATTTTTGTGATTTTTATAGAAACCTGTTCATTCGGTAAAGCATTGGGAACGAAAACAATTGTCCGTTTATAGTAGCCTAAACCTTCTCCGTTAATGCCCAGACGTTTAATTTTTAAAGGAATGATTTGTCCGATTTTTACTTGTTGATTACTCATAAGTCCATCCTTTGATTTGTTTTTTTGTGACAAAATTATTCGTAAACTTTTATTAATTTAACTTTAAAATAAGAGTGTGCACAGTTTATGAAATTCTGCCTGCTTTATTAATTTTGTCAAGTCTTTTTCTATTTTAGCACAGTTTTTCAGGTTTGGCTTCTTGAGAATTTATGGTATAGTAGAATGTATGTTCTGATAAGAAAGGCGGAAAAAAGATGGAAAAGATTGTAAAGATTACGAAAGAAAAATCCCAATTCTATCTTGTTTGGCTGACTTCGGGAGAACATTTGCGTGTTTCAGAAGATATCCTGGTGAGATACCGGTTACTAAAAGATCAGGAAATTTCAGATTCAATAATTGCAGAAATCAAAAAGGCCGGCTCTTATGATGTAGGGTTGCAGTGGGCTTTAAACTATCTTAGTTATCAAATGAGAACGAAAAAAGAAATTCGGGATTATCTTAGAGATAAGGAATTTGAAAAAAGCGACAGAGAAAAAATCATTAATCAGCTAGTTGAAATGCAGCTGCTGGATGATTATTTATATAGTGAAAGCTATGTCCGAACTTTGATGAAAACGTCTGATAAAGGACCGCAGCAGATTAAACAGCAGCTTAAGAAAAAAGGTGTGGAAGATGAAGCAATTCAACAAGGGCTGGCTGCTTATACATTAAGTGATCAGCTGCTGACAGCATCAAAAGCTGCTGAAAAAGGGATGCACCGATATCGAGATAAAAGTTTTAAGGATGCTGTTCAAAAGACTAAACTTTATTTGATACAAAGAGGCTTTTCAAAAGCTATTGTCGAACAGGCGATTACTGATCTGGAATTTGAAAAAGATGAGGACCAGGAACTGACAATACTGCAGACGCAGGGAGATAGACTCTGGGAAAGAAATCGAAGTCTTGAACCAGCTAAGCGGAAATTAAAAGTAAAGCAGTCGCTTTATCAAAAAGGCTTTGACTATGAACTGATTTCACAATTTATTAATGAGAAGGAACAGGAAGCTGATGGAGAATAAATGGCAGAGCTGGATGCCTGATAAGAAGCAGGATTTTCAGACAAATTTTATTGAATGGTACGAAAAAGAGAAAAGAAATCTGCCTTGGCGAATAAACCTTGATCCATATAGAATTTGGATTTCAGAGATTATGCTGCAGCAGACTCGCGTGGATACGGTGATTGATTATTATTACCGTTTTATGAAATGGTTTCCCACAATTCAGGCTCTGGCTGAAGCTCCTGATGACAAGCTGCTGAAAGCCTGGGAAGGCTTGGGGTACTATTCCAGAGCCAGAAATCTTAAAATTGCTGCACAGCAGATTATGATGGAATTTAATGGACAGATGCCTCAAACGATTGAAGAGATAAGACAGTTAAAAGGAATCGGACCTTATACAGCCGGAGCGATCGGAAGTATTGCTTTCCAGCTTCCGGAACCGGCAATTGATGGCAATGTGATGCGAGTTGTCAGTCGTCTATTTGAAATCAATGCAGATATAGCTAAAGCTTCCAGTCGAAAAATATTCGATAAAGCTATGCGGGCAATCATTGATGAGGAGCGTCCGGGGGATTTCAATCAGGCAATGATGGATTTAGGTTCATCCATTTGTACACCGACTTCTCCCAAATGTGAAGAGTGTCCAATCAGCGGCTATTGTGAAAGCTATGAACAGGGAACGATGACGAATTACCCTGTTAAATCTAAAAAGCTGAAACCCAAAGATGTCTATTACATTGGTACAATTATAGAAAATGCAAATCAGGAGTATTTGTTGGAACAGCGTGAAGAAAACGGTCTGCTGGCAAATATGTGGCTGTTTCCAATAACAGAAGTTGGAAAAAAAGAATTTGAACAAATAAAAACTGAGTGGTCAGGCACTGAAAATAATCAACAGATTTCTTTGGAGTTGGAACAACCATTGTTAGTGGCAGAAGAGTTACCCGGAACTTCAGTGTTGGAAAATCATGATCAGGTTGTCTGGCAGAAACGTTCACTGGGAGAGGTCACGCATATTTTCAGTCATTTAAAATGGCATATTTTAGTTTTTTATGGTCGAAGTGTGGGAATTGCAGAGAATAAAAGAAATCAGACATGGGCATCGACAACTCAATTTTCAAAGCTCGTTTTTCCAAAACCGCAACAGAAGATGGTAGAGCTGCTAGAAAAAGTACAATACTTGAACAAGCATTTAAGAGAGTGATCAGCTTGTTATTATTATCATTGTTTTTTTCAAACACAAATAAAAAAATTGAAAAGAAGAGAAAAAATTCCTTGAAATGGAAACTTTTTTCTCTTCTTTTCTGTCTTTATATTATCATAAAATCAGCAGGTACGACATGATATTCTTTTTATATTTCTTATTTTGTTAAGTACTAGATAAAAAGGAGGGTTGAATATGATGTTCAGTCTAAATTAATTATTTAATGATGATTTTAGTAGTGGGTTGTATGGATTGAATTGTCATATTATACGAATAGATTTGCAATTAACAGAGACACAATTCATGAAACTGACAGAGAAAAGAACGGAGGCATTAAAAGCGAATCGCCTGCTGGATTTATCAATGGTAAACCAAAACTTCCCAGCTCAAAAACTTGGAGAATCTTTGCCAATTGATAATAGAAGTTATTTCCAGTATTTAATTGAACTGTAGGAGATTTTCTATTTTATCCGAAGCAGCATCTCTTTTCAAAAAGAAGATAAGGAAATGAGGCAAGGAAAACTCTGTTTATTTTTAAAAGTGAACAGATATCTTTATTTCGAATAAAGGGATGCTTTTTTCTGAGTTTGCTTTGGTTATCCGACAATTGGAAAATTTAAAAGGGATTGAGAAGGTTAAAATGCTGAAAAATAATTTTTTTCTGTCTACGAATATCTTGAATTTTTTGAACTGAACTTGTTGAATGACTGCGAGTTTGACTTGTTGCTTCACTAGTTAGGAATTTAAGTAATGACAATATTTTTCAAGTTCATTCTAAGTGAAGAGCAGGAAAGGATTCTATTAGTCCAAGAATTTTCAGCTAAATAATTTGAAGCAAAATGGAAACAGCATCTGTAGAAATATCTTTTACGACTTAGCAGCAGACAGCAAAAAGAGCTGAAGAAGAAAATACTGAAAATAGGTCTTCCTCCTATGGATTTTAGCTGAAATCTGCTTAAAAACTAACTTGTTTGCAAAAAAGAAAATTGTGCTATAATTAAGAAGATATCGGTGTAATGAGATCCTGAGGTTGTGGCATAAGTTGATGGCAGCTTTAAAACCTGAACAAACGGTGCTCCAGTTTGTGTGCTTCGAGGATTGCAGCATGAGAGCCGTAGAAGCAAACCTTTTCGTGCGACGAGTAATTGCAGGAGAAAAAATAGCTCTTCTGTGCTGCGCATACAGTTTCACTAAACTAGCTGAGCTGGTTTCATTTAAGGAATACTTATCGAAACTATGTGTACTATTCTGTTAAAGTACCTATGCAAGCAGAAACGGCAAAGTGGAACTAGCATCTCGGAGCTGAACAATTTTGACTTTACGATTCTTACTTTGTTGTGATTCTCGAGTCATACAAAAATTGTCACAACCTCACGGGAAAGTTGGGGTATTATGAAGATTCCTAAAGAGGGAGAGTTTGTAACGATTCAAAGTTACAAGCATGACGGCCATTTACATCGAACTTGGCGTGATACAATGGTATTAAAAACAAGCGAGTACTCTCTGATCGGCGTAAATGATCATACTCTGGTTACGGAGTCTGACGGGCGCAGATGGGTTACTCGAGAGCCGGCAGTTGTGTATTTTCATAAAAAATACTGGTTCAATATAATAGCAATGATTAGAGAAAAGGGGGTTTCTTATTATTGCAATCTTGCCTCGCCGTTTCTTTTAGATGATGAGGCTTTAAAGTACATCGATTATGATTTGGATATCAAGGTTTTTCCTGATGGAGAAAAACGTCTGCTTGATGTGGACGAATATGAATTTCATAGTAAAATTATGAATTATCCGGAAAATATCGATTTTATTTTGAAGGAGAATGTTAAAATTCTCGTAGATTGGATTAATAATGAAAAAGGGCCGTTTTCTGACGCGTATATTGATATCTGGTATCAACGCTATCAGCAGCTTGCTAAGAAATGATCGATGTAAATGAATCGAAATGTAGTAAAAACTTCCACACTTTTAAAGTGCGGAAGTTTTTGTTTGTAATGAATGAACCAGGTTTATCCAGTTCAGGCATTGCCAATAGTTATTTGAGAAATTTATTTCCTAATTTGACGACTCTAAAGAACTTTATCCATTTGAAAGTGGGGAATATCTGCATCAAGAAATTCTTCACCGTGCTTGGTATAGCCGAGCTTTTCATAAAAATCAAGAGCAGTAGCCTGAGCACCTAAAGTAATGGTGTGAAAGCCTTGTTTTTTTGCAAAATCTTCAACGCCTTCAATCAGCAGCTTTCCGAAATGCTTTCCTCTATAAGGCTTCAAAACAGCCATTCTTTGAAGTTTTACTGTATTGTTTTCTAATGGAAGCAGTCTGCAGGTTGCTATTGCCTGATTTTCCTGGTAAAGAATGAAATGAATGCAAGCCGCCTCATATTTATCTATTTCGATATCTTTGGGAACGCCCTGTTCAATCATAAAAACCTGATGACGGATGTGAAGTGCATCAAGATACATATCACTCATTGTGTCTTTTGTATGGACAATTTTCATACTTTGCCTCCTCTTAAGTTTTGAGATAAATCAATTATACTATAAAATAGGATAAAAAGAATTTTGCTATCTTTTTCTGCAAAAGATATGCTAGAATTCATTAACAAGAATTTTTGGTGAGGGGGAAATAAATTGTTTGAGAAATTAAAGCAGTCAAAGTTAATGTTTTGGTCTGTTGAACTGCTGGTATTGGCTACACTGATCCTGGTTTCATCGAAAATTAATTTCATTTTTGAACCAATCGGCACTTTTTTTTCTACGTTGTTTGCACCTGTACTGGTTGCGGGGTTTCTATATTATGTGTTGAATCCATTGGTGAATCTGTTGATGAAATTAAAAGTTAAGCGGATTTGGGCAATTGTTCTTGTCTTTTTACTGCTGATTGCTGCAATTATTTTGATTCTGGTTAGTATTATTCCAAGCTTGGCAAATCAGCTTGCCAGTCTGGCTGCAAGTATGCCGGAATTCATTAGAAATGCAGAAATCTGGTTTTATGAAATGGCTTCTCTGCCAATTTTCAAGGATCTGGATCTGACCAGCTATATTGAGCGGCTGGATATTTCTTATGGGAATATTATTCAACAGTTTCTGAGCGGGCTGTCCAACAGTTTAGGCTCTATAGTTTCCACTGTTGCATCAACGACAATCGTGATTTTCACCTCGCCGTTTATTTTGTTTTACATGCTTAAAGACGGCAAGCATGTTATTCCTGCACTTGAGCGTTTTATGCCGAAAAAGCGCAGAGCTGATTTGGTTGAACTACTTGAGAAGCTGGATAAGACATTATCCAGCTATATCAGCGGACAGGCAATTGAATGTTTGTTTGTAGGTACATTCACCATTATCGGTTATTCGATTATCGGTGTGAGGTATGCTTTTCTGTTTGGCGTCATCGCAGGTTTGACGAATTTAATTCCTTATTTGGGTCCGTATCTGGGATTAGCCCCTGCTGTGTTAGTCACCATTTTTGATGATCCATTTAAAGCATTACTTTGCTGTATTGTTGTGCTGATTGTTCAGCAGCTGGATGGGAATATCATTTATCCAAATGTTATTGGTAAAACACTTAAAATCCATCCATTAGCCATTATTCTTATTTTACTGGTAGCAGGAAATATTGCTGGATTGTTAGGGATATTTCTTGGTGTCCCTTTCTATGCGGTTTGTCGGACAATTGTCATATACATTATTGAGACAGTGCGGAAAAGTAAGAAAGAAGAACGGGAAGCGTTGGTTTTGGAGGATTCAATTGAATTAAAAAATAGTAATCAATGATTGAAATAATTACCCACTTGTGCTACTCTTTTATCGTGACTGCTGGAAAGTGTGGTCACGTTTTTTATCACTTTTATTAGAGCAAAGAATTTAAAGAGACGAAGGCCCTGATGCTAAACATAGCAAGAGTAGCTAGGATTTTTATTTACAGTGGGACTCGATACAAAGACGTGTCAATAAGTGAATCTACGGTTCTCATTACGCTACGAACCTCGATACAAAGACGTGTCAATAAGTGAATCTACGGTTCTCATTACGCTACGAACCTCGATACAAAGACGTGTTAATAAGTGTATCTACGGTTCTCGTTACACTGCGATCCTCGATACAAACGCGTTTATAAGAAGATGAAACGCGTTGGCTACCGGACCTCAAAAATGAAAAGCAGATCATGAAAGATGAACTGCTAACCAAAATTTAAAGGAGAGCCGAAGTCCTTGCCGCTTTAGCGGTATAGGAATTGGGACATCGGACCTCAAAAATAAAAGCAGTTCATAAAGGTGAACTGCTAACTAAAATTCAAAGGAGAGCCGAAGTCCTTGCCGCTTTAGCGGTATAGGAATTGGGACATCGGACCTCAAAAATAAAAGCAGTTCATAAAGGTGAACTGCTAACTAAAATTCAAAGGAGAGAATACCATTATGAACAATGCTGACCCCGAGAGTCAGTCGCTAATTGCGCAGCTTTTATTATTAGTTGTTTTAACATTGATTAATGCATTTTTAGCTGCTGCCGAAATTGCTGCAGTGTCGGTGAACAAAAATCGTTTGGAGCAAAAAGCAGATGAAGGAGACAATAAAGCTAAAAAATTATTAACCATTTTGAATGATCCGACAAATTTCCTGTCTACGATACAGGTTGGAATTACTTTGGTAAATATTTTGTCAGGGGCTTCACTTGCAAACACTTTATCATCAAAGCTGGCTCCCATACTAGGTGGAGGCGCATTAGCAAAAAATTTAGCCAATATTATCATTTTGACGATATTAACATATGTTTCCATCGTATTTGGAGAACTTTATCCAAAGCGTATAGCAATGAATAAATCGGAAGAGGTGGCTCAGTTTACTGCTGGTCCAGTTCGTTTTATAGGAATGATTGCCCGACCTTTTGTCTGGCTGCTTTCTGCTTCCACAGATTTAATCGCTAAACTGACGCCTATGAAATTTGACGATGAAAATTCAAAAATGACGAGAGATGAAATGCGGTATATGCTTGAATCTGAGGGTGTTTTAGAGCATGATGAGCTGGAGATGCTTCAGGGGGTTTTTTCACTTGATACAAAAGTGGCCCGCGAAGTTATGGTTCCCAGAACAGATGCGTTCATGATAAATATAGAAGATGATATTAAAGAAAATATTAGTCTGGTCTTATCGGAAAATTATTCGCGGATACCTGTTTATAAAGATGACAAAGATAAAGTAATTGGTGTTCTTCATACGAAAAATTTGTTGAAGGCTGCACATAATTTTGGATTTGACAATGTCAAGCTGCATGAAATCATTCAGGAGCCGCTGTTTGTACCGGAAACAATTTTTATTGATGATCTTCTATACGAACTGAAACGGACACAAAACCAAATGGCTATTTTGCTGGATGAATATGGCGGAGTAGTTGGACTTGCAACACTCGAAGATCTTTTAGAAGAAATTGTCGGTGAAATAGATGATGAATCAGACGAAATAGAAAACCTGTATTCTAAAATTAATGACAATGAATACCTTATTCAAGGTCGTATGCTCATAGATGAGTTTAATGAAGCCTTTGGAACAGACTTGCATATGAGCGATGTTGATACAATGGCAGGCTATCTGATTACGGCGTTAGGGACAATTCCTGATGAGAATGAAAAGCTTTCATTTGATGTTGGGAATGTCACACTCATCTCTGAAGAAATGGAAGGTGCTCGAGTTCTTGTTATCAAAGCGATTTTCCACGAAGAAGAAGAAATAGATGCTGAACCGGAGGAATCGAGACGTTTCTTCCGTAAAGAGCATGGAGAAGATGAACCTAGACGCTAAAAGATTTTGATGAGCTGAATATCTGATAAAGGAGTTTGGGACAGCAATAAAGTTCCAAACTCTCTTCATATAGAAATGATTTATTTTTATACTCGGGCTCTATGACCTAATGATTGGTGCAGATCTTT
>NZ_JAJDJW010000011.1:0-87458 GCF_020567645.1 Enterococcus sp. CWB-B31 | reverse complement strand
TTGTGCGACGAGTAACCGCAGGAGCAAGCATTTTGTGCGACGAGTAACCGCAGGAGCAAGCATTTTGTGCGACGAGTAACCGCAGGAGCAAGCATTTTGTGCGACGAGTAACCGCAGGAGCAAGCATTTTGTGCGACGAGTAACCGCAGGAGCAAATAAGTAGAACGATCTAGTTTGTCCCTCAAGGTCAATTTTGGAGAAGAACCTCAATTAATCATCGACCTACAAGCCTTTTCTGTCCTCTTTAGTATGACAGGAAATAGCGCGTAGGTCGATGATTTTTTATTTTCATTCTGTCTGGTGTGGGCGATAGCCCTCATGAGTGTGTTCCGACCTCCTTTTATCTGCAATTTGAAATAAACGGTAAGAATCAACTGTTAATAGTTTTGTCCTAACTTAACTCTCTAGGAGCAGTCTTGTTGTTTTGCACTTCCTTCAGCATCTGATACAAAGCGACATACTGTTTTTGATTGTCTTTAGAGTATCTGAAAACAAATGTCGAAGCAGTGCACTCTTTGGGAAACAGACAAGAAGATGTAGCAATAATCAAATCGAAATCAGAATAATTTTCAGTAAATGTTTCTAATTTCACAAAGGTAAGTTCATCCAGAAAATTGATCAGATGCTGATTTAACAGGTAGTTTGATTCTGCTATTAAGCCGACATTGATCATTTTATTATTTTTCAGCTTTTCCCATGACGGAAACATCAGTAAGGCAAAAGCGATGGAAAGGAGTGCAATTTGTTCGCTTAGCCAGGAAAAATTTTTTCTTTTGGAAATTTTTCTGAAAAAAACTTTAAAAGAGTCATGAAGCTCCAGAAAATATTTGTTTTGAATGTGATTCGAATTATTATTCGCTGTCAGTACACCGGGAACAGCCTTTTTTAGGATAGTTATCGGGAAAATGATATTTGCTGTGTTTCCGTAAATAACTCTGTGTTCATATTTGCTGAAACCATAAGTGGTTTCTAAAAAATGCCAAAATTCCTTAAACAATACTGTAGCCTGATTCTCTTCGATTTCAAGATAGTGTTCGAGGAAATAGAAGCGGGGATCTTTTTCACTGTAGAAATTTGGCGTAATAACCAGAAGCAGGGCAGAAAACTGAGCTTCGGCTTCCAAGACAGCATCATTGTCAACAATAGCCCCAAAAAAATCTTTGCTTAATTCAACACTTGTAGGTATATAGGCTGAAATTGTTGCTGTTTCTGTTAAAAAGTAGCCATTTGTTACACGCAGATATACGATGTCCAAAAGCAGCTGTATCTGCTTCGAAGCAGAGTAGCTGCGACTTTCGGGAAAAAGAGGATCAACGTTATTCTGAACTTTTTCATAGTCAATACTCAATCCTACATCGGGTAAATTTGCATTTTGAGAGGTAAACCAAACTAAGGCATATAGAACGATACGAATCATTCGTTCTTCACCTGTCAGCTTTAACTGGGATATATTCAGTTTAATATTGAACTGTTTAAAATAATTATTTAAGGATTTTGATTTTCTAATAACTGAAGCTTTGCTGAGAAAATTCTTTCTGCAGAAATCATCCAAAGTATCTTGAGGATAATAAATAATAGATAAAAGCAAAAGATAAGGAATACTTCGTGTAATCAAATATTGATAATACTGATCATAGGAAACAGAACGATCATAATGAATTCCCTGATCGGTGATAAAATTTGTTGGTTCCTGATTAATCTCGTCAAGATCTTGTTGAATCAGTTCTAATAAATATGAAACACGACTATATGAAAAATCCAAATTACTCTCCAAAAAGTTGATGCTATAATAATCATCAGGTAAATATGCTAGCAAATTAAATAAAGTCAGCTTTCTTTTAGTAATATCTTCCAGAATAAGTTCTTCAAACATAAAAAGCCCCTCCTTGTATTTTTTATGATTATAAGATAATTCTGACAAGCGTGTTTATCTGTCGACTACTCCCCAGTCAAGTGATATGTTCAATCAACAAAGTATCATTTATAGTATAAATAAGTCAATTAAAAAATAACGAAAAACAAAATAAGATATTAAATAAAACTTGTTTTTTTATTCCTGTATGTTTGAATCTTTTTGAAATCCGTACTACTTCCATGATATACTACACTAGTTGAATTTAACAGAGGAGAGTAGAAAATGTAGATAAATTGAGTTATATTATATACTTTTACTTTGATTGGAATGGAGAAGAACACATGAATAATCCTAATTTGAAAAAACAGGTTGACAGTCGTCGAACGTTTGCGATTATTTCCCACCCGGATGCAGGGAAAACAACAATCACTGAACAGCTGCTGTTATTTGGTGGAGCGATTCGTCAGGCAGGAACAGTTAAGGGAAAAAAGACTGGGAATTTTGCAAAATCTGACTGGATGGAGATTGAAAAGCAGCGGGGAATTTCTGTAACGAGTTCAGTTATGCAGTTTGATTATGATGGAAAACGAGTGAATATATTGGATACTCCAGGGCACGAGGATTTTTCCGAAGATACTTACAGAACATTAATGGCAGTGGATAGTGCTGTCATGGTTATTGACAGTGCCAAAGGGATTGAGGCCCAAACGAAAAAACTTTTCCAGGTTGTTAAGAAAAGAGGAATTCCTATTTTCACCTTTATTAATAAATTGGACAGAGATGGAAGAGAGCCGCTGGATTTGCTTGAGGAGCTTGAGGAACTGCTGGATATTGAATCTTATCCTATGAACTGGCCGATCGGTATGGGTAAAGGTCTGGAAGGCTTGTATGATATTTATAATCAGAGAGTCGAAGTTTATCGACCGGAGACAAATAATAGTGAAAAGTACATTCCTTTAACAAATGGAACAATCCCTGAAAGTCATTCGTTAAATGAGAATAACCTTTATCATCAGGCACTGGAGGATGTTGAGCTGCTGTTGGAAGCTGGAGATGCTTTTGATGAAGAAAAAATAGCACAGGGAAATCAGACACCTGTATTTTTCGGTTCGGCCTTGACTAATTTTGGTGTTCAGACTTTTTTGGAAACTTTCCTGAAGTTTGCTCCATCACCTTACGGGCATAAAACAGAAGATGGTAAAGAAATCAGCCCTTATGAAGAAGAGTTTTCAGGTTTTGTTTTTAAGATTCAGGCAAATATGAATCCTGCACACAGAGATAGAATTGCTTTTGTCAGAATTTGTTCAGGAACATTTGAACGCGGAATGGATATTGTGCTTGAACGGACGGATAAGAAAATAAAGTTGAGCAATGTAACCCAATTTATGGCTGATGCGAGAGAAAATGTGGACGAGGCTGTTGCCGGAGACATTATTGGCGTTTACGATACAGGGAACTATCAAATTGGAGATACTCTGTACGAAGGGAAGTTAAAAGTGAAATATGAAGAGCTGCCTTCGTTTACACCAGAATTGTTTATGAAAGTTACTGCTAAAAATGTAATGAAGCAAAAATCTTTCCATAAAGGGATGTACCAGCTGGTTCAGGAGGGCGCTATTCAGCTTTATAAAACTTACCTGACAGAAGAGTATATTATCGGAGCAGTGGGGCAGCTGCAATTTGAAGTATTCCAGCATCGAATGAATAATGAATATAACTCAGAAGTGGTCATGACACCGATGGGTTCTAAAATTGCCCGCTGGATTAAACCAGAGGATTTGGATGAACGCATGAGCTCAAGTAGGAATATTTTGGCGAAGGATCGTTTTGATCAGCCTCTGTTCTTGTTTGAAAATGAATTTGCAATGCGCTGGTTTGCCGACAAGTACCCAGATGTTGAATTAAGCAGCTTACTATAATAAAAAGATGCGAAGTGAGAGCAAAATCTGTGATAAGCATAGATTGAGCTCTTGCTTCGCTTTTTGATGCTAGTTTTTTTGAATTCAGAAGATTTAGTGAAAATATAGAAGAATGATTTTTCAAGCTTTTCTGCAAAGTTACCGTCCGAAAGAATAATGATAGAAACAGTCTGCAATTTTATACTTCTGCCCGTTATAATAGAAATGCAACTAACGAAACGAAGAGTATTATGGCTAAGAGAGAAACGGTGTCAAAGGATTTTGAAGAAATCTACAAACGTGGAAATCGTGAAGAAATAAAAAAAATTTTGAAAATAGTCAGGTGGCAGCTTATTTGGCTATAACAAAGCCAATGTATTCAGTATCAGAGAAATTCGGGAAACATTCATTATTTGATTGATGGAATAAAATGTGAATATCAATATGCAGGATCACCAGCAGAGAACTGCTCTTCACAATTATGCGGGCTATGGGGTGAAGAATCTGGAAGCGCTGATTAATGCTGGAGCAGATGTTGATGCTTTGGATTATCAGGGGGAGACACTATTGTTTAGTACGACTAATCATGTAGAGTACCCTATACTATTAAAGTCAGGCTTATTAAAGGAACAGCAGGAAATCTGCAGTTAGCTAATCCTTTGATTATTAAAGATTGCCCGCAGTTTCAGTTCAAAGCTGTGAAGTTTTTGGTCAGCGATTCAACCTTATTATGAGGCTGTTAGACAGATTCAAATTGCAGAAGAAGCTGAAGGTATGCTTGCAGGAAAAAATGTTCGGCCGGATATCGTGTTTCAGCCATATGAAATACTCGTTATACAGACAGAGATAAAATAATCAGGCGATAGAGGAGAGAGTGGTTAGACTATTTTCTGATAAACAGAAGGAACAGACTCGTCGTCTTGAGTGTTTCTCAAAAAGAGGAATCTGTTCCTTCTCAATTTCTAACCAGTGCTTGTGACAATGGAATCGATATTTCTGTAATGCCTTTTATTTCGATTGTTTCTATTTTTTCCTTTTCAATCAGTTCTTTAGGCAGTCTCCTTAAAAAGAACTTTAAAATTTCGTTGGTTTCCGTTTTTCGGATTGCCCGTTTTTGATTTAAAATCAAAATTTCAACATGTTTTTCTGCTTCGGAATAAACAACGGTTGTATTTCCTTCAGAATAGACTTTCACAAAATGAGCATCTGTATTTTCCAACTGTTTATTTACCAGTTTTCTATGGCTGTTTGTAACGTTAACTAGTTTCATATTTTCACCTCAACTTCCGGATAAATTCGTCCATACCAATTATGTAAAATATAACACACTTTAATTATAAACTTTTTTTTTCAAATAAAAAGAATTCTGCTTAAATTTTATCATAAAATACGATGGAAAGAAGACTAATATTTTACTTTTTTCAACACTCTTGACAGTTTGGATAAAAAACGATCAGACCACTGTCTTATTCATCTCGGTCTGATCGTTAATTGCTATTATCTAATCAAAAAAATTGTTGTTTACTCTGACTTGGTTTCATCAACAGCTTCTTCAGAAGTTACGATGATTTTTCCTTCATCCGTTAACTCTGCAGCCAGCTGATGTTCGCTGGAGTGATCCAAATAATATTCTGCAATACCATCTTCAATATGTTCCTGAATAGTCCGACGCAGTGGGCGGGCACCCATGGCAGGATCATAACCGAGATCAACCAGTTTTTGTTTCACTTCTGTTGGTACTTCGATATGCAGCTTTTGAGATGCAAGTAATTGATTTACTTCATCCAGCATCAGGCTGACAATCTTCAGCAAATCTTCCTTATCCAAAGCTTTGAATTCAACAATCCCGTCAAATCTGTTAAGAAATTCAGGAGTGAAGAAATTGTTTAATTGTCCTAAAATCGAACGAGTAATTCCTTCACGTGCTGCACCGAAGCCGACATTTGCTTCAATTTTTCCGCTTCCAGCATTGCTGGTCATGATAATAATGGTATCCTTAAAGCTTACAGTTCTTCCCTGAGCATCAGTCAGGCGGCCATCATCAAGAATTTGCAGGAACATGTGCAGAACATCCGGATGTGCTTTTTCAATTTCATCCAGCAGGATCAGACTGTAAGGATTTCTACGTACTTTTTCTGTCAGCTGACCAGCTTCTTCATAGCCTACATAGCCAGGAGGGGAACCAATTAGTTTCGCCACACTGTGTTTTTCCATATATTCACTCATATCGAAACGAATCATGGTATCTTCCGAACCAAATAGTTCAAATGCCAGCTGTTTAGCCAGTTCAGTTTTACCGACACCTGTTGGTCCGACAAACAGAAATGAGCCGATTGGGCGGTTCTTTTTGCCGAGACCGACCCGATTTCTTCGAATTGCTTTAGCAACTTTATCCACAGCGTCATCTTGCCCGATTACATTGGCTTTTAGATCTTCTGCCAGATTTTTCAACTGTGTCTGTTCCTTTTCTTTCAATTCGCCGACAGGAATACCTGTACGCTGCTCCACAATTGCTTCAATGATCTTTTCATCGATGACAGGTGTTTCTTCGTCACTGACCTGTTTTTCTTTCATCCGCTGCAGCTTATTGATTTGATCACGGTAATAGGCTGCTTTTTCAAAGTCTTCTTCTGCAGATGCCTGTTGTTTTTGTTGTTCGGCTTCTGCCAGCTTCTTCTCAATTGTTTTTGGATCAGCAATTTGAATAGTCAAATTCATTTTTGATCCGGATTCATCCAGCAGATCAATTGCTTTATCCGGCAGGAAACGATCCTGAATGTAACGGTTGGAAAGATAGGCTGCTGCTTTGATCGCTTCATCTGTGTATTTTACGTGATGATAATCTTCATAGCGTTTTTGCAGTCCCTGTAATATTGCAATGGTTTCTTCAACAGAAGGCTCATCAACACGAACCGGCTGCATCCGACGTTCAAGGGCAGCATCTTTTTCAATAATGCGGTACTCGCTTAAAGTTGTTGCACCAACCATTTGAAGTTCTCCGCGAGCCAGAGCTGGTTTTAAAATATTCCCTGCATCCATGTTTCCATCCCCGGCAGCACCTGCACCGACAAGCTCGTGAACTTCATCGATGAACAGAATAATATTTTCAGCCGTTTTAATTTCTTCGACCAATTTTTGAATCCGTTCTTCAAATTGTCCTCGGATACCGGTTCCCTGAACAAGAGATGCGACATCAAGTCGAATGACTTCCTTTTCAAGAAGCTTTTGAGGGACATCTCCGTCAACAATCTTTTGAGCGAGACCTTCAACTACGGCTGTTTTACCAACACCGGGTTCACCGATCAGAACGGGGTTGTTTTTTGTTCTTCTATTTAAAATTTCTATCACGCGTTTAATTTCTTTATCACGCCCGATAACAGGATCAATATCTCCGTTTCTGGCAGCTTCGGTAATATTAATGCCGTATTCACCCAGCAGACCTTCTGCCTGTCCGGGTCTTTCAGGAGGCTGTCCGTTAAAACCATTTCCTCCGCCGAACTGTGCAGGTGGAATTTGTTGACCTGGTTGATCATTTTGCTGCATTTGACGGGACAGTGAACGATATAAATCATCCAAGCTTCCAAAACCAAAGGGGTCTTGTGACATCGTTGGAGAAGAATT
Organism: Enterococcus sp. CWB-B31; assembly: GCF_020567645.1. Classification (NCBI taxonomy): domain Bacteria; kingdom Bacillati; phylum Bacillota; class Bacilli; order Lactobacillales; family Enterococcaceae; genus Enterococcus; species Enterococcus sp. CWB-B31. The sequence continues at coordinate 80,084 of NZ_JAJDJW010000011.1, read as the reverse complement.
ATTTGACTGAGATTTTAATTTCTGATAACAGCTTTGACAATAGTCCAGCTGCTTTCTTTGACCATTGACATTGGCGTATAGGTGAATTGTGGCTTCATTTTGATTACAGTTTTGACAAATCATCTGCTATAACACGTCCTTTCACTTCGTAAGACTAAAATAAAGTCTGCTGAAAAGGTCAAAATAGAAACTGACCTTTATTGACCTTTGAAGATATTATAGCATGTTTGCTCACAGAATCAAGTAATTTAACTCAAAAAATGTAATGAAATCAAGACATATTTTCAGCTTGTTAAAGCAATTAGCTTAGACAAAAAATGGAGTTTCAATTAAAATGGAAGCAGTGGAAAAAAGGAGGGATGTTTTCGATGTTTGAAAATCCATTTGAAGAAAAAATTCAACAGCTGAAGGTCGGAGAGATCGTTGAAATTGTTGTTGAAAAAAATGATTTCGACCTTTTCAGGGAAGCGTGGAAGATTCTTCCTGATCGAACAAGAATCGTAGGTGAAGCGGGACTGAATGGAAGAATTATTTACCGATTAACAGATTAATTGAAAAGGTTTCCGCAATTCCTTAAAAAATCGGCAAAAACAGTTGTAACAAGGTAAAAAAAATGGTAATCTTAAAAATTGAAAGGGTTGTTTCCAGACAGTGATTCTATCACTGGAGCCCCCTAACATTAAAATATTTTACTTACGAAGGAGACCGATTCATATGGAAAAGAAAGATTTTCACGTTGTAGCAGAAACAGGGATTCATGCTCGTCCAGCTACATTATTAGTACAAACTGCAAGTAAATTCAACTCTGATATTAATTTAGAGTACAAAGGTAAATCAGTTAACCTTAAATCAATCATGGGTGTTATGTCTCTTGGTGTTGGTCAGGGCTCTGATGTTACAATTTCTGTAGATGGTGTTGACGAAGCAGAAGCAATGGCTGCTATTGTTGATACTATGAAAAAAGAAGGATTGTCAGAATAATGTCTGAGATGTTAAAGGGGATTGCCGCAAGTGATGGTGTTGCAATTGCTAAGGCCTATCTTCTTGTTCAACCAGACTTGTCATTTAAAAAGGTATCTGTAGAGGATACTGCAGCAGAAGAAAAACGTTTGGATGATGCTTTGGCAGAGTCTGCAACGGAACTTCAAGCTATCAGAGAAAAGGCAGCAAAAAGTCTTGGTGAAGAAGAAGCACAGGTTTTTGATGCACACTTAATGGTTTTAGCTGATCCGGAAATGATTGGACAGATTAAACAAAATATTCAAGACAACACAGTAAATGCTGAAGCAGCTTTAAAAGAAGTTACTGATATGTATATCGGTATGTTCGAAGCAATGGATGACAATGCATACATGCAGGAACGTGCTGCGGATATTCGTGACGTAGCTAAACGTGTGCTGGCGCATTTGCTGAACGTAACATTGCCGAATCCTTCAATGATTAACGAAGAAGTAATCGTTGTTGCGCATGATTTAACTCCAAGTGATACAGCTCAGCTGGATAGAACGTATGTAAAAGCTTTTGTTACTGATATTGGCGGACGTACTTCTCACTCAGCGATTATGGCTCGCTCACTTGAAATTCCTGCAATTGTAGGAACAATGGAAATCACCGGCAAAGTAAAAGCAGGAGATATTCTGGCAGTTAACGGTATTGACGGAGATGTGATTATTCACCCTTCTGATGCTGAAAAAGCTGACTTTGAAGCAAAAGGAAAGGCATATGCTGATCTGAAAGCTGAATGGGAAAAGCTGAAAAATACAAAAACTGAAACTGCTGACGGCAAACATTTTGAATTGGCTGCCAACATTGGAACACCAAAAGATTTAGATGGTGTTCATAAGAACGGCGGAGAAGCTGTTGGTTTATACCGTACAGAATTTCTATATATGGATTCTCCTGATTTTCCAACTGAGGAAGATCAGTATGTAGCATATAAAGCGGTTCTAGAAGGAATGGAAGGCAAACCGGTTGTTGTCCGTACAATGGATATCGGTGGAGACAAGGAACTTCCTTATCTTAAATTGCCTCATGAAATGAATCCGTTTCTAGGCTATCGGGCATTACGAATCAGCTTGTCAGAACAGGGAGATGAGATGTTCCGCACACAGATGCGTGCATTGCTTCGTGCTTCTATTCATGGCAATCTGCGTATCATGTTCCCAATGGTCGCTACTCTGAAAGAATTCAGAGCTGCTAAAAAGATCTTTGAAGAAGAAAAACAAAAATTAGTAAGTGAAGGAATCGAAGTGTCTGATACTATTCAAGTAGGTATCATGATTGAAATTCCAGCAGCAGCAGTAATTGCAGACAAATTTGCTAAAGAAGTTGACTTCTTCAGTATTGGGACAAATGATTTGATCCAGTATACAATGGCCGCTGACCGTATGAACGAACGTGTTTCATACTTATACCAACCATACAACCCGTCTATTTTGCGTTTGATTAAAAACGTTATTGATTCAGCTCATGCTGAAGGTAAGTGGGCAGGTATGTGCGGAGAGATGGCTGGAGATCAAACAGCAGTACCTCTTTTAGTAGGTATGGGTCTGGATGAGTTCTCAATGAGTGCTACATCTATTCTTAAAACACGTAGTTTAATGAAACGTCTTGATACTGGTAAAATGGCTGAGCTTGCGGATCGTGCATTAAATGAGTGCGATACAATGGAAGAAGTTGTTGAGCTGGTAGAAGAGTTCACTAAATAAGCAAGCAGTACAGTCTTCGCTCGTGATTGCGGGTGAAGGCTTTTTTTGTTGAAAAATGAAAACAATGGGGAGGCAGGTATTGATAATTGAGTGAATGGAGCGGTCAGTTATCAGCTTTTTGGAGCTATACGTTTAAGCTGCCAGCATGCTGAAATAAAGAGCCCTAAAATGAAAAGGCTTGAGGCTAAGAAAAAAGGTTCCAGCAGGCAGAACGAACAGATGGTTTCAGGAAATTTGTCAGTAAAATCATATTGTGCTTAAATAGAGTTGCAGGGCTGAGGGAGGAAGAAAAATGTCGTTAAATTATAAAGCGATCGAACAGGCAGTTAACGAAGAAACGGATACTGGAGGATTTCCACAGCTGATTAGAGTATTCAAAGCATTAAATGTTAACAAATATGAGTATTTTGTTGCAGAAGGACTGTATCGGTATCATGATGCACATTCATTTGTTGATATGAAAATGAATGGGGTTCCGAAAATTGTAGAAAAAGAAACAAGCTTCAACGGAATCACAGAAGCGGTTAAGCAAGCTCAGGCTGGGGTGATAAATTTTGAGCAGTTTTGTGAACTTGCCGGGAAGTCCGGTATCAGTTATTGGGTCTCTGATCTGGAAGCAATGACGATTGCTTACTGTGACCTGTTTGGAACCATCATTTTAACTGAACCAATCCCGGAAGCAGAAAGTAACTGATAGTCAGCGTGAAAAGCCCCGTATCAGCTGTTGAAATTGTTGATTTGGCGGCTGAGCATTTGATTAATTGTATACTGCAGTTTCATTTTTACAGGAAAAATAATTATTTTTGACTGTTTCACCCTAAAATATTTACATTTTTCCAGTGATAGTGTACTATTTAAAGGTATGCATAACATAACTATGATGTATAAATAAATGTTATTCGGAGGGAATTTAATGTCTGCGAAATGGGAAAAAAAAGGCACAAATGATGGTGTCCTAACTTTTTCAATCGATAGCGAAACAATCGAAAAAGGGTTGAAAAAAGCATTCGATAAAGTAAAGAAAAATCTTAATGTTCCAGGTTTCCGTAAAGGAAAAGTATCTCGTCAGGTGTTTAACCGTATGTATGGTGAAGAAGCATTGTACGAAGATGCATTAAATGCTGTTTTACCTGAAGCTTATGAAGCAGCAGTTAAGGAAGCCGATATTGATCCGGTTTCTCAACCAAAAATTGATGTTGAAAGTATGAATAAAGGTGAAAACTGGGTAATTACAGCAGAAGTAACAGTGAAACCTGAAGTAAAACTTGGTGAGTATAAAAAACTGACTGTTGAAAAACAGGATCGTGAAGTAACAGAGGCAGATGTTGAAGAACGTCTTGCTCATGAACAGGCATCTCAAGCAGAGCTTGTAATTAAAGAAGACGAACCAGCTGAAACTGGTGATACTGTAGTTATCGATTTTGAAGGATTTAAAGCTGGGGAAGCATTTGATGGCGGAAAAGGAGAAAATTATTCTCTTGAGCTAGGTTCAAATTCTTTCATTCCAGGATTTGAAGATCAGTTAGTTGGTAAAAAAGCAGGAGAAGAGACAGAAGTAAACGTAACTTTCCCTGAAGATTATCAGGCTGAAGATCTTGCGGGGCAGGAAGCTGTCTTCAAAGTAAAAGTACATGAAGTGAAAGGTAAAGAACTGCCAGAGCTTGATGACGACTTTGCTAAAGATGTTGATGATTCAGTTGAAACATTAGCTGAATTAAAAGAAAAATATCGTACAGAGCTTACTAAATCAAAAAATGAAGCTGCTGAAGAAGCAAAAGACGAAGCTGCAATTCGTTTAGCTGTTGAAAATGCTGAGATCGTTGATCTTCCGCATGTAATGGTACATGATGAAGTTCACCGTTCAATGGATGAATTCCTGAACAACATGCAGCGTCAGGGAATTGCTCCAGATATGTATTACCAGTTAACAGGTACAACGGAAGCTGATCTTCATAAACAATTTGAAGGTGAAGCTGAAAATCGTACAAAAACAAATCTTGTGATTGAAGCGATTGCTGAAGCTGAAAAAATTGAAGCAACAAAAGAAGATATTGAGGCTGAAATCAAAGATTTGGCTGAACAATATAATATGCCGGAAGATCAGGTTCGTCGCGTGTTGACTGAGGACATGCTGAAACATGATATCCGCATGAAAAAAGCTGTAGAAGTTGTTACTGAAACAGCAGTAGAAAAATAATTTTATAATACGAAACGGGGTCGGTGATAAATTTATCTGACCCCGTTTTTTTGTCAACCTCTAAATTCTGTGAAGTATCAAAAATGGTATAATTAATTTGCGTATGCTATAGTTTAAACGTATAGATTTTCGGTTATTATGGAAAAGTTTTATTTTAAGCAGCAATTGATTATGCTAAAAGAGGTCAAACTCTTTTTCTACAAATAAATCGATTCTTCCGCTTGCTAATAAAGCAGCGGGCTGTTCAGTTATCAATGTGAATCGGATTGTGATAGAGGTGGATGAAATGAGAAAAACTGAAAAAATATATATGTTGTCGCACTTAAGCAGCAATTCAAAAGATGAATTGACAGAACTGCTGAAGGACTGGGTCAGTTTCGTCAGGATTTTAACTGATCCTGAAATATTTCGGATAAACGATGGAGAAACGGAAGCTTTTAATTTGTTTAGAATAAAAGAAGCATTTGAGCAGCTGACTTCAGAAAGTAATCTTTGGCTGAAGATCCAAGCTGCTGGAGGCGAGTTTCAAGTACATATCTCAGGATTGACGATTGTGGAGAGAAACATTTTCGATGCCAGTATCTTTTCAGCTTATCACAAAATGGTTGAAAATTACTGTGATCTGAGAATGGAAAAAAATGGGACTTACGGGTATATTCGATCACTGGATGAATATTTGTATAATAATGTGGAAAGACTGGATAAACGGGATTTTCAAAGTCAAGATGAATTGGAAAAACTGCCGAAGCGTTACAACTACAACAAGGAGATTGTCGTTGATTGTAATCTTTTTTCGGGCTATGATATTTATTATAAAGGGTTATGTATGACCTCATGTTGGAAAATGTATTATTCCAATCTATATTTTCAGATTATTCCAAGACAGATTTTCCTGGAAGTACAGCAGGTGCAAACCATTGAAGAGCTGCAAAATGATATGGTGAAAATTTCTTTGTATTTAGATCCTTTTAAATGGGAAGCTGAAGTTAATCAGAAATATCAGTGCTTTTTCAGAGAACAGATAGGCTTTGATCAGCTGGTGTGGACCAACGGAGTAGGCGTATTACGGCCGCCATTAATAGAATTTGCATTCATTGATCAGGCGGTACAGACTGTTCAGTATCAAAACGATCAGCTTCAACCAGTTGAAAAAAAGAAAGCAACTTATTTTGTGACTCGCAGCAGTGATTATATTAGAAAGGAATATTCAGAAAATCGAACAAGAGGAATTTTAAATGTACAGGCGTATTTTCCATGGATTGACCATGAGGGAAAAAAAATGATGAATTATCGCGTCTTAAATCCGGAACTGACTCTTGACGAAGGGCTCTCTGCTTATGAATTTTATATTCGTCAATATCTTGAAATAGATATCATGGATGAAAGATATGAATCATACATTGCAGTGCTGCGCTTCTATTTACCGGATCAGTTTCTGAAGGAGCTTCCTTTGGAGCCTCTGTATGAAAAACTCTATGATGTAACTATCAGTAATTTAAATCAGGAGAAGGAAGTGACTTATTTTGATTTAGACAAAGCAAAAAATCATTTAAGAGTGGCTTTTCTGAGTAATACTCAGCTTGAAGCAAAGAACTTGAAAATGGCAGTAGAAGAAGAATAAAATGCAAACAGGCTGTAAGGGCATTAAAAAAGGGCCTGTGACATAAGTATGTCTGAGATCCCTAAAACCGAATAAACGGTGTTCCAAAGCCCCTCCATGCTTCGAGGATCGGAACGAAGTGAGAACCGTAGACGCAGAAGTTGTCTCTTCGGAAATAAGTCGAACTATACTGAAAATATGAGTAGCTATTTTCGTATAGTTCGACTTATTGTCATAAATCACTACGATTAACTCGTCAGAGTAGATGATGCATGATACCTACCTGGTTCTTGAGACAGAACACTTCTGTTACAACCTCTTTTTTATAAATTTAAGCTTTCACTTCAATAACAGATTTCTTTAATGAGCCGACCACAATCGCTGAGACAAGAGCACCCACTGCGATGAACAGCAAGTACATGATTGGATTGTTTAGCAGCAATGCAACGAAAATACCGCCGTGAGGAGCTAAGAGACGAATACCCATTCCGCCGACCAAGGCACCTGTCAATGCAGAGCCGACAATAAATCCGGGAATCACCCGAAGCGGATCGGCTGCAGCAAACGGAATTGCTCCTTCTGTTACAAAAGACAGTCCCATAATCAGATTGGTCAGTCCTGCATCTTTTTGATCTTGTGTAAACTTGTTTTTGAATAATAAAGTAGCAATAAAGATAGCCAGCGGAGGAACCATTCCTCCTGCCATTACAGCTGCCATAATCACACTGCCGCCTTCTGTTAAAGAAGTTGCAATGGAAGCAGTTCCGAAAACATAAGCGGCTTTATTAATTGGTCCGCCTAAGTCAACAGCCATCATGCCTGCCAGCAGGGCACCTAGTAAAGCTGCGTTTGTTCCGTCAAGCCCTAGCAGGAAACTGTTTAAACCATCATTGATTACTTTCATAGGAATATTAATAAGCAGCATTGCTGCCCCGGTAATCAATAAACCAAATACCGGATAAAACAGAATTGTTTTAATTCCATCTAGAGATTTCGGCAGATTTCGGAAAAGCTTTTTCAAAAGAACAATGACATAGCCTGCAAGGAAGCCACCAATAAGTGCGCCAAGGAAACCTGCTCCTCCAGTATTTGCTAAAGCTCCTGCAGCAAATCCAACAATTAATCCAGGTCGGTCGGCTATACTAGATGCAATAAAACCAGCTAATACAGGCAGCATAAAGCCGAAAGCCGCACTGCCTATCTGATTGAACCAGCTTGCTGCTTCGTTGTAGCTTCCCAAACTCGCCAACTGATCCTGTGGAACACCTAAAAACTGGTCAATCATAAATGAAAGAGCAATAGCAATTCCGCCGCCAATGACGAAAGGAAGCATATGAGAAACACCATTCATCAAATCCTTATAAATTCTTGAACCAACGGAGCCTTCAGCAGCATCGTCTTCAGCAGAATGAGAGCCATCATTTTTTCCGTGGAAAACAGGGGCATTGCCGCTTACTGCCAAATCTATAAGTTCTTCTGGCTTGCGAATTCCATCACTGACGGGTCGGTTTACCAGATTTTTTCCATTAAAACGATTCATTTCCACTTTTTTATCTGCCGCAACGATAACTCCGTCAGCACGGGCAATTTCTTCAGCAGTCAGCTTGTTTTTAATTCCTTCTGAGCCATTTGTCTCTACCTTGATTTCAATACCCATTTCTTTAGCTTTCTTCTTGAGTGCATCTTCGGCCATATAAGTATGGGCAATACCAGTAGGGCAGGCAGTGACTGCTACGATAAATTTTTCTCCAGCTTTTGGGGAAGCCTGCAGTGCTTGTTCCTGCTGTTCTGCTTCTCGTCTTTTTTGTTCTGCAGACTGAAACAGTTCCTGAACTTGTTCTGGTGTTTTCGCATTTTTCAATTGTGCAACAAAATCGGGATTAACCAGTAATTTGGAAAGAGCCGCCAATGCTTGAAGATGGGTATCGTTTGCACCTTCAGGAGCCGCAATCATAAAGAACAAGTAAACAGGCTGTCCGTCCAGAGATTCATAGTCAATGCCTTTCCTGCTTTTTGCAAACAAAACGGTAGCCTCTTTAACCGCATTATTTTTGGCATGAGGCATAGCAATTCCATCGCCCAATCCAGTTGAAGTTTGCGCTTCTCGTGCTAAGATCCCCTCTTTGTATGTTTGGATATCGGAGATACGACCGCCGGCATACATTTTAGCAACCATTTCATCAATGGCTTCTTGTTTGTCTGTTGCTTGTAAATCCATAATCATGACGTCTTTGATAAGTAAATCTTTGATGTCCATAATGTTGTTCCTCCCTTTACATTTTTTTTATTTTAACTTCGTTAACCAGTTTATTGATAAGCTCAGCAGCTGCCAGATCATCTGAAAAAGCAGTAGCACTTCCGCAGGCAACTCCCCATTTGAATGCTTCAATTGGATCATTGGTTTCTGAAAATTTTCCGACGAATCCGGCAATCATTGAATCGCCTGCACCTACAGAATTTTTTAATGGATAGTTTAATACATTGGATTGATAAACAGCTTCTTTTGTGAAGAGGAGAGCACCATCACCGGCCATTGATACAATAGCGTATTTTGCACCTTCTTTTAAAAGTTGCTGACCGTATGGCAATATGTCTGATACACTCGTAAAAGATGTCTGATAAAGTTCAGCCAGTTCATGATTGTTAGGCTTAACCACTAAAGGTCGCTTACCTAGAGCGATCTTTAAATCCTCTCCGGTAGTATCAATTACAAATTCAGCACCGCTTGAAGTAACCAGCTCTATCAGCTCTTTATAAAAGCCGACAGGAAGACTTGGCGGAGTGCTCCCTGAGAGGATGACAATGTCACCGGGAGAAAGGACTGAAAATTGTGCTTTTAATTGCTTTGCTTCTTCATCAGATATTACTGGACCAGTACCATTTATTTCAGTTTCCTGATCAGATTTCAGCTTAATATTGATACGCGTATCGTCCTTCACTCCAGTAAAGCTTGCTTTGATCTTTTCTGAGGAAAGCCAATCTGAAATAAAGGTTCCGGTAAATCCTCCGATAAATCCCATTGCAGTAGATTCAATGGACATTCTTTTCAAAACTCTGGAAACATTGATCCCTTTTCCTCCGGGAAGCTTTATATCAGTTTGCATTCGATTCAACCCGCCGATTTCCAGATGGTTGACGTGGACAATATAATCGATGGAAGGATTAAGAGTTACTGTATAAATCATTTTGAAACCTCCTTAACTATTGTTTTTTCCTGAAACTCTTTCAACAGATCTTCCGGACAATAATCTGTCAGTAAAATTACACCATCTAAATCAGCTACTTTGGTAAACGTAATTTTGTTTAGCTTACTTTGATCTGCTAAAATAAATGCTTGATCTGCATGCTGGATTGCCAGTCTTTTTAAAGCTGCTTCTTCGGGGTCAGGGGTAGTTAAGCCAAATTCAGGATGTACACCATTCATTCCCATGAAAGCTTTATTAAATCTGAATTGCTGCAGCTGCTCCATGCCGGATGCCCCGATAATCGCTTTAGTTGAAAGCTTTAATGTTCCGCCCAATATAATTGTGTTGATATTCAGATCAACCAGCTTGGCTGCATGATGCACCGAATTAGTGACAGCTGTGATCTTTTTTAGGGCTAAAAAAGGAATCATTTCCAGCGTTGTTGTCCCCGCATCAAGGTAAATAACATCTCCGTCAGCTACCTGATCAGCGGCAGTCTCTGCAATAAGTTGTTTGTTTTGAACGTTTTTGACTGATTTTTCAATCATTGACTGTTCAGTACCTAAATCATTTTTTATTTTGGCGCCGCCATGAATTCTTTCCAGAAGTCCTGCTTTTTCAAGGTCCTGCAGGTCCCTTCTAATAGTTGATTCTGAAGCGTTAAGGTAAGAAGTTAAATCTTGGGATTTTACAATTGACTGCTGCTCCAACAGCTCCTTTATTTTTTTATGACGTTCTTCTGTAAGCATTTCCATCCCTCATTTCACTGATATATTATCATGCTGAATAATAAAAATCAATCAAAAACAGTCAAAAACATCTGAAAACATTTAAATGTATCTGTATTTAACCAAAAAATTGAATTTTAGCAGCAGAAATTTGGGATAAAACAGTTCATTTTCTATTTTAATATTAAAGAAACAACTGGTTTTAGAAGAATAATCAATTCTTGAAGCTGCTGCAGAATAAATTGTTAAAATCAACAGGTCTTTTTAAAGAATTTCCCCCATTTATTTGGTATAATAGTAAGGATTGAAATTTAAGGGAGGACGTTGAAAATGGCTCCAAAAAACGCCTTGATTCAAGGGATGAATCCTAAACAGAAAGAAGCTGTTTTACATACAGAGGGACCGCTTTTAGTTATGGCCGGTGCCGGCAGTGGAAAGACGCGGGTTTTAACTCATAGAATTGCTTACTTAATTGAAGAGAAGAATGTCAATCCATGGAATATTCTGGCAATTACATTTACCAATAAAGCAGCTAAAGAAATGAAAGAACGAGTGGCTCGATTGTTGGCGCATGGCGGTGAGGATGTCTGGATTTCGACTTTTCACTCAATGTGTGTAAGAATACTCCGCCGGGATGTGGACCAGATCGGCTACAATCGGAACTTTACAATTATAGACACCTCAGAGCAGCGGACTTTGATGAAACGAGTACTTGCCGAACTGAATATTGATGCAAAAAAATATGATCCAAGAACAATACTGGGAACCATCAGCAATGCAAAAAATGCATTGCAGACACCTGAAAAAATGGCTGAGCTTCAGGGCAGCCAATATGAGGAAATTGCCGCTAAGTGTTACGCTAAATATCAGAAAGAGCTGAGAAACAATCAATGTATGGATTTTGACGATCTGATCATGAATACAATTCGCTTGTTTAATGAACAGCCGGATACACTGGGATATTATCAAAATAAGTTTCACTATATTCATGTAGACGAATATCAGGATACAAACCATGCACAATACATGCTTGTCAATATGCTGGCTGAACGCTTCCGAAATCTTTGTGTAGTAGGAGATGCAGATCAAAGTATCTACGGCTGGCGGGGAGCTGATATGCAGAATATTCTGGATTTTGAAACAGATTATTCTGATGCTTCAGTCATTTTACTGGAACAAAACTATCGTTCAACCAAAAAAATCTTATCTGCCGCCAATAATGTAATCGGCAATAATCGAAATAGGAAAGATAAAAGCCTTTGGACTGAGAATGATGACGGTGAAAAAATTGTCTATTACCGCGGAAACAGCGAACGTGAAGAGACACAGTTTGTTGTTCAGCAAATTCAAAAAGAAATGGCAGACAATGATCGAATCTATGGTGATTTTGCAGTTCTTTACAGAACAAACGCACAGTCGCGTGTAATGGAAGAGATGCTGCTGAAATCGAATATTCCTTATACGATGATTGGCGGGCACAAATTCTATGATCGGAAAGAGATCAAAGATATTCTGGGGTACTTGAACATTATCTCCAATCCTATGGATTCTTTGAGCTTTGAACGAATCGTCAATTCGCCGAAGCGTGGAATTGGAAAAACATCGGTCGATAAATTGAGAGGTTTTTCTGTCATGCATGGCTGGTCTATGCTGGAAGCGGCTCAGAATGTGGAGCTTGCCAATATTTCTGGTAAAGCAGGGAAAGAGCTGGGGGGATTTGGCTTGATGATTCAGGAGCTGACTCAAATGGTTCCTTATCTGACAATTACTGAGCTGGTCAAAGAAGTGCTGGATCGAAGCGGTTATAAAGATGATTTGGTTGCACAAAATAATTTGGAATCACAGACGAGGCTTGAAAACCTTGATGAATTTCTAAGTGTTACGCAGGAATTTGATAAACGCTATGCCCGTCAGAATGAAGAAGAAGCGGAAGCACCGGAAGAAAAGCTGGCTGTTTTCCTGAATGATTTGGCCTTGGTATCAGATCTTGATGATTTTGAAGAAAGTACTTCACAGGTAACTCTGATGACTTTACATGCAGCCAAAGGGCTGGAGTTCCCAGTAGTCTTCCTGATTGGTCTGGAGGAAGGGATATTTCCTCTCTCTCGTGCCATGCTTGAAGAACAGGAACTGGAAGAAGAGCGCCGCCTTGCCTATGTTGGAATTACAAGAGCAGAAGAAGTGCTGTATATGACAAATGCTTTTTCTCGTACCTTATATGGAAAAACGCAGTACAATCGTCCAAGCCGTTTTCTGGAAGAAATTGAAGAAGAGCTGTTTAACAGACAGGGTGTTGATTTTTCATCGCAGCAAAGAACTGTTCAGCAGCGGGAACCAAGGATTTTTAAACCTGCTTATAGTCAGCCGACGCAAAAATCAGTTACAGATAAAATAGCCAGCGGTGGTGAAGCGATGGACTGGAAAGCAGGAGATAAAGTGAAACACAAAGCTTGGGGAACAGGGACGATCGTTAAGACCGGAGGCAATGGAAAAGATCTTGAGTTGGATATTGCATTTCCGGAAAAAGGGATTAAACGTCTGCTGGCTGCATTTGCGCCAATCGAAAAAATATAGGAGGAGAACACAGATGGGAACGGATCAACCATTGACCTTGGAACAGGCAGCAAAGCGTTCAAAGGAACTTAGAGAGCAGCTGATCAGCTATTCTCATGAATATTATGTGGAGGATCAGCCGACAGTAGAAGACCATGTATACGACAGACTGTATCAGGAGCTTGTGGATATTGAAACAGAATTTCCTGATCTGATCACATCTGATTCACCGACACAGCGCGTAGGCGGGAAAATATTGGAAGGGTTTGAGAAAGTAACCCATGATGTTCCAATGTACAGTTTGAATGATGGATTTTCAAAAGGAGATATCTATGCTTTTGATGAGCGGGTTCAAAAGCTGGCTGGTCAACAAGTCAGCTACTGCTGTGAATTAAAAATTGACGGTTTGGCTATCTCGCTGAAATATGTGGATGGTGGCTTTGTTCAGGGAGCGACGCGTGGAGATGGAACCGTTGGAGAAAATATTACTGAAAATCTCAAGACGGTGAAATCGATTCCGCTTAAATTGAAGAAGCCTGTATCTATTGAGGTTCGCGGCGAGTGCTATATGCCGAAACAATCATTTGTCAATTTGAACAAGGAGCGGGAAGAAGCTGGCAAGGATGTTTTTGCCAATCCAAGGAATGCAGCAGCAGGCAGTCTTCGTCAGTTGGATTCGGCTATTACAGCAAAGCGTAATTTAAGTACATTTTTATATGCTGTGGCTGATTTTGGACCGATGGAGGCTGAAACACAGTTTGATGCTTTGGAAGAGCTGTCTGAGATAGGCTTGCGTACCAATCCTGAGAAAACACTGTGCAAGGATATTGATGAAGTATGGGCTTATATTGAAGCATATCATGAGAAGCGTGAAAAACTGCCCTATGAAATTGATGGAATAGTAATCAAAGTCAATGACTTTCATGTGCAGGATGAGCTGGGATTTACGGTGAAAGCACCACGCTGGGCAATTGCTTATAAGTTTCCTCCAGAAGAAGCTGAAACTGTGATTGAGAATATTGAATGGACAATCGGACGTACTGGAGTGGTGACTCCAACAGCTGTTATGACACCAGTCCGAGTTGCCGGAACGACAGTCAGCCGGGCAAGCCTTCACAATGTAGATTTTATCAATATGAAGGGTATTCGATTGAACGATCACGTGATTATTTATAAAGCCGGAGATATCATTCCAGAAGTTTCTCAGGTGCTGCTTGATAAGCGAGGGGAAGACAGCAAAGAATTTGAGGCACCAACACATTGTCCGGTCTGCAACAGTGAACTGGTTCATTTAGATGAAGAAGTTGCTTTACGTTGTATTAATCCTAAATGTCCCGCCCAGATTAAAGAAGGGCTTAGTCATTTTGTTTCCAGAAATGCAATGAACATTGACGGATTGGGGCCCAGAGTTTTAGAGCAGATGTTTGATAAAGAACTGGTTTCAGATGTAGCTGATCTGTATTTCCTGACAGAGGAACAGCTGATGACTCTGGATAAAATTAAAGAAAAATCTGCTCATAACATTTATACAGCGATTGCTGCAAGTAAGGAAAATTCGGTGGAGCGGCTGATCTTTGGTCTAGGGATTCGCCATGTCGGAGCTAAAGCAGCTAAAGTATTGGCTGAGTATTTTGGAGATCTTCGAACAATTTCGCAGGCGGACAAAGAGACCATTGTTGCTTTGGATTCTATCGGTGATATTATTGCAGACAGTCTGGTTACTTATTTTGAGAATGAAGAAGTGCATGAACTACTTGATGAGTTTGAAAAAGCCGGAGTGAATCTGACGTATAAAGGATTGCGTAGTGAACAGCTGGAAGATGTGGAATCTCCTTTTAAAGATAAAACCGTTGTGTTGACCGGGAAACTGGAAAAATACACTCGGGAAGCAGCCAAAGAGAAAATTGAAAGTCTCGGTGGAAAAGTAATCGGCAGCGTCTCGAAAAAAACAGATATTGTTGTGGCAGGAGAAGAAGCAGGCAGCAAGCTGACAAAAGCGCAGGACTTAGGTGTATCTGTCTGGACGGAAGATCAAATGGTGGAAGCACTTGAAAACAGCCATTTCTAGTTAAGTTTAATGTCAGGCTTGGCTAACATAGACGATGTATGTATTTGTTGTCCGTCTGGCATAGCTTAGGCGATTTTACTGAATATCAGCATTGAAACAGCTGATGATCCTTCCTTAGGCAAAAAACAATCTAAGGGACGGCTAGTTGAAACAAACAGAGTAGAGCTGGCTCCTTTTCGCCTTTATGTTTGAAGGTTTGAAAGAAAGATCAGAAAAACAAGAAATTTACAGTTTTTTCCATGATCTCTTTCAATCACCAGATATTTTTATGATAGAATAGAAAAAACTGTCTTTTTTGTTGCTTGAGAAATGCTGGGGTTTATAAAACTTCATCAAATTAGATTAGGCAGCTGTGAAGTGTCATCTTTTGTTTTTGCGGTAAAGAAAAAAGACATTGGTATTTTTTGAGGAAAGAAGGGTATTTATGGCAATCAGTGAAGAACAAGTAAAGCATGTGGCAAAATTGGCAAAACTGTCATTTTCTCCAGAGGAATTGACTGGATTTACAGATCAGTTGGGTAAAATCATTGATATGGTTGAACTGCTTGAAGAAGTGGATACAACTGGCGTTCCGTTTACATCCAACGTTGTGGAAACAGTAAATGTAATGAGAGATGATGTTTCAGAGCCTGGAACAAATAGAAAAGAATTAATGAGAAATGTACCGGAATCACAAGATGGATATATCAAAGTGCCGGCAATTATTGACAATGGGGAGGCTGGCGCATAATGGAAAAATTATATGATAAATCTGTTGCAGAGCTGCATAATCTTCTTGTTTCAAAAGAAATTACTGCAGCGGATCTTACAAAAGCAACATTTGACCGAATCAAGGAAACTGAAACAGATATTGATGCTTTTATTACTTTAAATGAAGAAAAAGCCGTGAATCTGGCTGAAGCAATTGATAAAAAAGGAATTACTGAATCAAATCCTTTAGCAGGAATTCCAATTGGGATTAAAGATAATATTGTTACAAAAGATATTCTGACAACGGCAGCTTCAAAGATTTTAAACAATTTTAACCCTATATATGATGCAACAGTGATGGATAAGGTTTATCAGGCTGATTTAATTCCAGTAGGCAAGCTGAATATGGATGAGTTTGCTATGGGTGGAAGTACAGAGAATTCCTACTTTAAGAAAACGAAAAATGCATGGGATTATTCTAAGGTACCAGGAGGTTCTTCCGGCGGTTCTGCAGCTGCGGTTGCAGCGGGTCAGGTTCCGGTTTCTCTTGGAAGTGATACCGGTGGAAGCATCAGACAACCGGCAGCATTCAATGGGATTGTAGGAATGAAGCCTACATATGGGCGAGTTTCACGATATGGTTTGATTGCTTTTTCTTCAAGTCTGGATCAAATCGGACCATTGACAAGAACAGTTGAGGATAATGCGCTTGTGTTAAATGCGATCAGCGGCTTTGATCCGAAAGATGGAACTTCTGCAGGAAATTCTGTTCCTGATTTTGCTGCAGGCTTAACTGGTGATATTAAGGGAATGAAGATTGCTTTACCTAAGGAATATCTGGGTGAAGGTGTAGCTCCTGATGTGCGCGAAGCAATCTTAAAGGCTGTAGAAACCTTTAAGAGCCTTGGTGCAACAATTGAAGAAGTCAGTCTTCCTCATTCTAAATATGGTGTTGCAGTTTACTATATCATCGCTTCTTCTGAAGCAAGTTCAAATCTGCAGCGTTTTGACGGTATTCGCTATGGTTATCGTTCAGAAAATATTCAAAATCTTGAAGATGTCTATGTAAATTCACGTACTGAAGGATTTGGTCTTGAAGTAAAACGCCGTATTATGCTTGGAACCTTTTCACTGAGTGCCGGCTACTATGATGCCCATTTCAAAAAAGCCGGACAGGTTCGTACGCTGATTAAACAAGACTTTGAAAAAGTCTTTGCTGAGTATGATTTGATTATCGGCCCTTCAGCACCAACAGCAGCCTATGGTATTGGGGAAAATATTAATGATCCGATTACGATGTATATGAATGATATTTTAACGATTCCTGTTAACTTGGCTGGATTGCCTGGGATGTCAATTCCAGCAGGATTTTCAGAAGGATTGCCTGTAGGTCTTCAGATTATCGGTAAGGCGTTTGATGAAGCAACAATGTATAAAGCAGCCTATGCTTTTGAACAAGCAACTGATTTTCATACAAAAAAACCAGTGATTTTAGGGGGAAATGATTAATGAATTTTGAAACAGTCATCGGTTTGGAAGTCCATGTGGAATTAAAAACAAACTCTAAAATCTTTTCACCGGCTCCAGCCCATTTTGGTGCAGAACCTAACAGTAATACAGCAGTGATTGACTGGGGCTATCCCGGTGTCCTTCCTGTTATGAATAAAACAGCTTTGGAATTTGGAATGAAAGCAGCCCTTGCGTTGAATTGCCAAATTTCAAAAGATACACATTTTGACCGTAAAAACTATTTTTATCCGGATAACCCCAAAGCCTACCAAATTTCTCAGTTTGATCAGCCGATTGGTCATGACGGCTGGATTGAAATTGAAGTAGAAGGTCAAAAGAAGACAATTCGTATTGAACGCGTCCATTTGGAAGAAGATGCTGGTAAAAATATCCATGGAACGGATGGATATTCTTATGTCGATTTAAACCGTCAGGGTACACCGTTGATCGAAATCGTGTCTGAGGCTGATATGCGTTCTCCGGAAGAAGCTTATGCATATTTGGAAGCTCTGCGCTCAATTATTCTCTTTACAGAAGTATCTGATGTGAAAATGGAAGAAGGATCAATGCGCTGTGATGCGAATATTTCTCTGCGCCCATATGGACAGGAGGAATTTGGAACAAAAACAGAATTAAAAAACCTGAACTCTATGAGCTTTGTTAAAAAAGGTCTGGCTTTTGAAGAAAAACGTCAGGCAAAAGTTCTTCTTTCAGGAGGAGAAATCCAGCAGGAAACGCGCCGTTTTGATGAAACAACGAATAAAACATTATTGATGCGTGTTAAAGAAGGATCAAGCGATTATCGTTATTTCCCGGAACCGGATATTCCACGTTTTGCAATTGACGATGCATGGATTGAACAGGTAAGGAAAACACTTCCTGAATTACCGGCTTCACGTCGTCAACGATACAGCAGTGAGTTGGGCTTGCCGGAATATGATGCTATGGTTCTGACGCTGACAAAAGAAATGTCTGATTTCTTTGAAGCTGTATTGGCAGCCGGTGCAGATGCTAAGCAAGCATCAAACTGGTTAATGGGCGAAGTTTCTGCCTATTTAAACAGTGAAAAGATGGAACTGCTTGATACTAAGCTGACTCCGGAAAATCTTGCAGGTATGATCAAATTAATTGCAGATGGAACTATCAGTTCTAAAATTGCTAAAACAGTCTTTAAAGAATTGATTGAACATGGTGGAGATGCGAAAGAAGTTGTTGAAGCGAAAGGACTGGTTCAGCTATCTGATCCTGCACAGCTGCTTCCAATAATTAATGAAGTGTTGGACAATAATCAACAATCCGTTGATGACTTCAAAAATGGGAAAGACCGTGCTGTTGGATTCTTAGTTGGACAGATTATGAAAGCAACAAAAGGAAAGGCAAATCCCGGCGTTGTGAACAAGCTATTACAGGAAGAGTTAGCAAAACGATAGAAAGCAGCTGACAGGATATGAAAAAAGCAAGAGTTATCTATAATCCAACATCCGGAAAGGAACTGGTCAAAAAGAACTTGGCGGATATCCTCAATGTCTTAGAGGAATCTGGTTATGAAGCAAGTGCATATGCGACAACTCCGGAACAGGATTCTGCAAAAAATGAAGCAAAACGTGCAGCTTTACAGGGATTTGATTTGATTGTTGCCGCTGGGGGAGACGGTACGATTAATGAAGTGGTCAATGGCATTGCTCCTCTTGAAAATCGTCCGTTGATGGCTGTTATTCCGGCAGGAACGACAAATGACTATGCCCGAGCACTAAAGATTCCTAGAAACAATATTCTAGAAGCTGCAAAAGTGATTCAAAAAAATCAGACGGTGAAAATGGATATTGGTCAGGCTGCTGAAAATTATTTTATTAACATTGCTGCCGGCGGGCACTTGACTGAATTAACGTATGAGGTGCCTTCTGAACTGAAAAGTATTTTTGGCTATCTTGCATATTTGGTAAAGGGAGCAGAAATGCTGCCGAGAGTAAAGCCGATCAAAATGAGAATGACTTATGATGACGGTGTTTATGAAGGAAATGCCTCTATGTTCTTTTTAGGTCTGACTAATTCGGTAGGAGGCTTTGAACAGATCGCTCCTGATGCAAAACTGGATGACGGCAAGTTTTCATTAATTATTGTAAAAACAGCAAACATCTTTGAAATTGTTCATCTGGTGGCATTGATGCTGAATGGCGGAAAACATGTAGAAGATAATCGTCTGATTTATACGAAAACAAACTATCTCCATGCAGAGACACTGAATGCTGAAAACAGGATGCTCATTAACCTTGATGGTGAATACGGCGGAGAAGCACCTATGACCTTTAAGAATCTGCATCAGCATATCGAAATGTTTGCAAATATGGATGATATTCCTTCTGACGCTGTTATTGGAATTGTTGATGAAGATTTTGATGAAGATGAAGAAGATTATGAAGGGATTACCAGAGATTTTGTGAAGGAAGTTGAAAAGCTGACAGATCAGGATATCGATGGTGATGGAAAAATTGCCGGAGGAGAAAAGGTTAAAAAATAACCTTTGATTTTAGGAAGCATTATTATTATATGAAATATAAGCTGAAATTTAATGAAAATCGCCAGTCGACTGCCATGGTGCGGTCGTACTGCGCACTTTCAGAAGAAGTGCTGATTTTCTTGAATTTCAGCTTTTTTGTTCTGTTAGAAAGGGAGATAATATTGGAATGCTCGAGCGGCAGGATAAAAAATTGGTTTACGATTGAAGCTGTCGACCTTTAATACTGTAGAAAAGGTGGGCGATCGACAGTTAATAGAAACATTGCTAGCATTGACTTTTGAGTAATAACTACAGTAAAATGGAGAGGTCAAAGCGAGAAAGTCAGTTGATCGACAGAATAGGCGCTGAAAATCCTTATGTGGTAAGGGGAAAATAGGCACCCGTTTTAATTTAAACAGAGTGTAATGTAAATTTGTTTCAGTATGGATTTAAATAGCTCTTATCCTCGTTTTAATTTAAACAGAGTGTAATGTAAATTACAATAGGATGTATATTACGTAACCCCCAACCGACGTTTTAATTTAAACAGAGTGTAATGTAAATTTGGATTAGGTGTATTGTTGTTATGCCAAAATCTAAGTTTTAATTTAAACAGAGTGTAATGTAAATGTATTCTAATCTAACACGTAACGTAGAACGGTCACGTTTTAATTTAAACAGAGTGTAATGTAAATATTTTCAGTTGCACTTACTAAGCCAGAACCACCAGGGTTTTAATTTAAACAGAGTGTAATGTAAATAAAAATATTTACTCTGGATAGATGGCCAGAGACATGGTTTTAATTTAAACAGAGTGTAATGTAAATGTGAAAAAGTAAAAAGTTCCGTTATCAACGGTGAAAGTTTTAATTTAAACAGAGTGTAATGTAAATCTCTTATGTTCAACTGAAATCGAGTATGAAGATGAAGTTTTAATTTAAACAGAGTGTAATGTAAATTTTTGTAGGTTCTTCGGACTTAGTAACCGAAGTTGGGTTTTAATTTAAACAGAGTGTAATGTAAATGGCAATAGAGGAGTAAGTGCTACAGGGCAGCAACATGTTTTAATTTAAACAGAGTGTAATGTAAATATTAATTTGAGTAATAATTTGCTTTAAACATACTCAAGTTTTAATTTAAACAGAGTGTAATGTAAATATTAAAGAGACAGTTGGTGATCCAATCACAATTAAAGTTTTAATTTAAACAGAGTGTAATGTAAATACTAGAGAGTAGTGTCTACCAATGTAGCACTGCTCTGTTTTAATTTAAACAGAGTGTAATGTAAATAAGTGTGAATTACGAAACAGCACAAGATTACGGGGAGTTTTAATTTAAACAGAATGAAATTTATAAAAGTCATGGTTATTTTTGAAACCATGTTTTTTTTGAAATTCCCAATGTATCTTTGACCATACAATATCACTAGGTCACTGCGTATTCTAATGCTCTATTTTACTTTCCTGTTTTAAACGAAACATGATTGCTTTTCCTGCTGATTTTCATTAGAATGGAACAAGTGAGAAGAGGAAGGAACGAATTATGAAAACACAACCAGTACAGAAGAACGAAACAATTGAAGTAGAAATTATTGATTTAACTCATGAAGGCTTAGGTGTCGGTAAAGTGGATGGTTATCCGCTTTTCATAGAAAACAGCCTTCCTGGAGAAAAGGTAAAAATTCTGGTTTTAAAGGCTGGAACTAAATTTGGCTATGGAAAAGTTCTGGAACGTCTGACGGACAGTCCTGATAGAGTCACGCTGACTGACGAAAGTCTTTTGAGAACAGGCATTGCTCCGCTTCAGCATATGACTTATGAAGCTCAGCTTCTATTTAAACAAAAACAAGTCGAAAAAGTTCTGGAAAAAATCAGTAAAATGCCGGATGTTCCTGTTTTGCCGACTGTTGGAATGGTTAATCCTGTGGGCTACCGGAATAAAGCTCAGATTCCAGTTAGAAAAGTTGCCGGTCAGATCGAAACAGGTTTTTACCGCAAAAACAGTCATGATTTGATTCCTATTAAAGATTTTCATATTCAAGATCCGGCAATTGATCAGGCTATTGTAGTCATTCGTGATATTCTGGCTCGCTTCAATGTGAAGATTTATGATGAGAAAGGACACGTTGGAAATCTGCGCCATATCATTATTCGTCGTGGTCATTACTCTCATCAAATGATGGTTGTATTGGTAACCAGAACAGGGAAGATATTTAAGCATGAACAAATTACAGAAGAAATTTTGAAGGAACTGCCTGAAGTTGTTTCGATTATTCAAAATATTAATCCAGATAAGACCAATGTTATTTTAGGAAAAGAATCCAAGCTGCTCTACGGTAAAGATCATATTGAAGATCAGCTGTTAGGAAAAACTTATCAAATTTCAGCCCCCTCTTTTTATCAGGTGAATACAGAACAGACAGAGTTTATGTATCAGACAGCAATGGATTTTGCGGGACTTTCAAAAGACGATATCGTCATTGATGCCTATTGCGGAATTGGAACTATTGGATTGTCGATGGCAGATCGAGTGAACCATGTTTATGGAGTCGAAATTGTTAAAGAGGCAATTGATGATGCAAAAATAAACGCTTTCAACAACAGTATAGAGAATGTTACGTTTAAAACTGGCTCTGCTGAAAAAGTAATGCAGAAATGGAAAGAGTCTGGTATTGACCCAACTGTTTTAGTTGTTGATCCGCCTAGAAAAGGATTGACAGAGCCATTTATTGAAACAGCTATTGAGATGCAGCCAGAACGAATTATTTATATTTCATGTAATCCTGCAACCCTGGCAAGAGATTTGAAACTGTTTGCTTCAAACTATGAAGTGAAGAAAGTTCAGCCAATCGATCTGTTTCCTCAGACCCATCATGTGGAAAGTGTTACTTTGTTGCAAAGAAAATAATAATATATGTGAGAGACATTCCTTGAAAGCGGGATGTCTCTTTTTGTCGAAAATTTGCAGGATTATTAGCGGGTATTATTGAATAGAAAAAGCTGTATATGGAACGAGAGAATCTGCTTGCCAAATATAAATATATAAAATAAACGCCTGAATTCTCTTCTTATTTTACAGAATTTCACAAAATTTCGGGAAAATTAAGCAAAAAAACCTTATTGAGAAAAGTTCTCAGTACTTTCAGCAAATTAATTGTATGTTTTTTCACAAAGAAGTAATAATTTTTGATATACTAAGGGTGTCGAAAATGAAAGCGTTACCTGAATAGGTGTAGTTTGTAAGTTGCTAATTTAAAGAAGTTGAAGGAGGGACTGAAAGGAAAATGAGTGTAAAAGAATTGACGTTTGAATTTATTGAAACGGAAAGTCAGAAACAGGAATTTGACACAGCCTTAAATTATTTAAAGGATCAGCAAGGCGCACAAATGCCTGCTTTACAGGAAGCACAGCGAATATACAGTTACTTGCCGATTGAGGTGCTGGAACGTATTTCTGAAAAACTGGATATTCCCCTAGAGGAGCTTTACAGTACTGCCACGTTTTACTCACAGTTTTCTTTTGTACCTAAAGGAGAGTTCACAATCAGTATCTGCATGGGAACAGCTTGCTATGTAAAGGGTGCGGGAAATATTTTAGATTCTTATGAAAATGAACTGCAGATCAAAGCCGGAGAAACAACAGCTGATCGAAAATTTACATTGGAATCCTGTCGCTGTATAGGTGCTTGTGGACTGGCTCCTGTTTTGACAGTTAATGAAGAAGTATATGGTCGTCTGACGCAGAAAAAAGGGGATAAAGTTCTTGCAACATACCTCAAGAAAGCTTAGTCTGTCGCGTAGTCTTTAAAACAGGAGAAAAGTCTATGAAAAATTGGAGTCAATTAAATGAGCTTCGAGAGGCATACCGAAATAAAATCAGTATTCGTCTCGATGAAGGCGGAGATTCCCAGTACAATAAGGAAATTATGGTATGTGCCGGAACAGGATGCCTGTCTTCAAAAAGCAAAGAGTTCATCCATATGATGGAAGAGGAGCTGGAAAAAAACGGTATTCGTGAAACAATCAATATTGTTTCTACTGGTTGCTTTGGTCTGTGTGAACAAGGACCGATCGTTATTATCTATCCAGAAGGAACTTTTTACCATCAAGTTAAACCAAAAGATGCTAAAAAAATTGTAGCTCAACATATTATAAAAGGAGAGATTGTTGAAAAGCTGCTGTATCATGATCATAAGACGAAAGAAATTATCAATAAATTGTTGGATACTCCATTTTATCAAAAACAGGAACGGGTAGCATTGCGAAACTGCGGTCGTATTGATCCAGAAAAGATAGAAGAGTATATTGCGTTTGATGGGTATCAGGGGTTGGCTAAAGTCTTGAATGTCTATACACCAGCTGACGTTCTCAATACCTTGGAGATATCTGGTTTGCGTGGTCGAGGCGGTGCAGGGTTTCCAACCTTTATGAAATGGGGCTTTGCCAAAGAAAGCCGATCAGATCAAAAATATGTCATTTGCAACGCTGATGAGGGAGATCCAGGGGCGTTCATGGATCGTTCTGTGCTGGAGGGTGATCCGCATGCGGTTATTGAAGCAATGGCTATTGCAGGATATACGATTGGTGCGAATCAAGGCTATGTATATGTGAGAGCAGAATATCCGACAGCGGTGAAACGTCTGCGAATTGCGATTGAACAGGCTCGTGAAAATGGCTTTTTAGGTGAAAAGATTTTAGGTTCAGAGTTTTCTTTTGATTTGGATCTTCGATTAGGCTCAGGTGCATTTGTCTGTGGAGAAGAAACTGCTTTACTTGAAAGTATTGAAGGGAAGCGTGGCGAGCCGCGTCCTCGTCCGCCGTTTCCAGCAGTTAAAGGACTATTTGGAAAGCCGACTATTGTAAATAATGTGGAAACCTATGCCAATATCCCCCAAATTATCGTTAAAGGCCCTGATTGGTTTGCATCAATGGGAACCAAGAAATCTAAGGGAACGAAAGTGTTTGCTTTAGGTGGGAAGATTAAAAATACCGGTTTGGTTGAAGTGCCTATGGGGACTACTTTGAGAGAAATTGTTGAAGACATTGGCGGAGGAATTCCTGATGGCAGGACATTCAAAGCAGCACAGACTGGCGGACCGTCTGGAGGCTGTATTCCGGTAGAACACTATGATGTACCGATTGACTATGATAATTTAACAGAGATCGGCTCCATGATGGGCTCTGGCGGTCTGATTGTTATGGATGATCAAAACTGTATGGTAGATATTGCCAAGTTCTTTTTAGAATTTACAGTGGAAGAAAGCTGTGGAAAATGTGTTCCATGCAGAATAGGAACAAAAAGACTTTTGGAGCTTCTTGAAAAAATCACCATGGGGAAAGCAACACTGGAAGACTTGGATAAAATGGAAGCATTATGTCATCATATTAGTGAAAACTCGTTATGTGGTTTAGGACAGACAGCTCCAAACCCTGTGCTGTCCACCTATCATTATTTCAAAGAAGAATACCTAGCTCATGTTCTGGAACGCCGTTGTCCATCAGGTGTTTGTAAAAATCTGATTCAATATACCATCGATCCGGAAAATTGTACCGGCTGCAGTGCCTGTGCAAAAACCTGTCCGGTATCAGCCATTCATGGAGAAGTCAAGAAGATCTATGAAATTGATCAGGAAGTCTGTATTAAATGTGGATTATGTATTGACACTTGTCGCTTTAATGCAATTAATGTGGGTTAGGAGGCGGAACCTGTGAAAGAAGTTATGATTACAATTAACGGTAAAACATGTACTGCTCCTGAAGGCTCCACGATTTTAGAAGCGGCACGCTATAACAGTGTTGATATTCCGACACTTTGCTACTTAAAAGAGATTAATGAAATTGGTGCCTGTCGGATGTGTGTGGTTGAGGTTGAAGGAGCCAAAAACCTTGCGACATCTTGTGTTTATCCGATTCGTGAAGGAATGAAGATTGTCACCAATTCTGAAAAAGTCTTCCAGTCCCGAAAAATTAATCTGGAGCTGATTCTCTCCACACATGAACGTAAATGTTTGTCTTGTATCCGCAACGGAAACTGTGAACTGCAGCGTTTATGTAAAGACTTTAATGTGGATGATGAAGATTACTATAACGGTGAAAATTATGAATATGATTTTGACGACAGTACGGTTCACATGTATCGAAACAATAATAAGTGTATTCTTTGCAAGCGTTGTGTGGCAGCCTGCTCCAAACTTCAGGCAATCGGTGTAATCGGTTCGAATGAACGGGGCTTTAAAACACATATCGGCTGTGCATTTGAGCAGAATTTGGGGGAGGTTGCCTGTATTTCCTGCGGTCAGTGTATCGTTGTCTGCCCAACTGGAGCGATTGCTGAAAAAGATCAGACAAAAGAAGTCTGGAAAGCACTGGGAGATCCAGCCAAGCATGTCATTGTTCAGACTGCTCCTTCCATTCGGGTTACTTTGGGTGAAGCATTTAATATGCCGATTGGAACCAATGTTGAAGGAAAAATGGTTGCTGCGTTACGCCGAATTGGTTTCGATAAGGTTTTTGATACCAACGTAGCGGCAGATTTCACCATTATGGAAGAAGCCACTGAGTTTCTGAATCGAGTGGAAAATAATGGACCATTTCCATTGTTCACCTCCTGCTCGCCGGGATGGGTTAAATACTGTGAAGCCTATCATCCGGAATTGATTCCAAATCTTTCCAGCTGTAAATCTCCTCAGCAGATGTTCGGAGCTTTGGTTAAGACTTGGTATGCCGAAAAAATGAGAATTGATCCGAAAGATATTTTTGTAGTTGGAATTATGCCGTGTACGGCTAAAAAATTCGAAGTTACCCGAGAGGATGAAGCAGCAGCCGGCTATTCAGATGTCGATATTGCCCTGACAACCAGAGAATTGGCCCGCATGATTGACAAGGCTGGGATTCGCTTTGCAGAATTGGAAGATGAAGTATTTGATAATCCTCTTGGTGAAGCAACAGGAGCTGGTTATATTTTTGGTGCAACTGGCGGAGTAATGGAGGCAGCGCTCAGAACCGCTGTAGAAACCTTGTCGGGAGAAGCGCTGCAGCAGCTTGATTTTGATGAAGTTCGCGGAATGGCTGGAATAAAAGAAGCGACTTATGAAGTTAACGGTGTTGAGATAAAAGTGGCTGTTGCTTCTGGCATCGGTAATGCAAAACGATTGATTAACAAGATTGAAAACAATGAAGCTTTTTATCACTTTGTTGAAATTATGGGTTGTCCCGGCGGTTGTATTAATGGCGGTGGTCAGCCTGTTCAACCAGCGGCTGTACGAAATTTTATTGATCTGAAGGCAAAACGTGCCGCAGCTCTTTACGATGAAGACTCTGCCATGAAATTGCGGAAATCCAATGACAGTCCTATTGTGCAGCATCTGTACAAAGAATTTTTGGAACATCCGGGTAGTGAAAAAGCGCATCATCTTTTGCATACTTCTTATTGTGACCGGTCGGCTTTGCAGCATTCTTAAAGTATTATTGGAAGTTAGGTACTTGTTACAACTTCAATGTACGAGTTAATCATAAAAGGATGCAGGACAACAAGCTAATTTGACTGCTGCCCTGCATCCACACGGATAAGTTAAATTTCTCTCTGAAGTGCCTTTGCCAGAAGAGGAAGTATGAAGAGTGCAAATGCACCGCCGATTAGTGCTGTGAACAGCTGTGGGAAAGAAAAGGCTGCTGAAACCACACTGGCATTTGGTTCAGGGATGCCGAGAACAATTGGGACAACCAGCTTAACTACTAAGCCATAAAGGACTAAAAATTTGGCTGCGGCTGCAATAACTGCAGAAATTGTAAATGCTATCATCTGATTTGAAGAGCTTTTCCTTAAAAGATACCAAAGGATAACGAGCGTTGCATTTCCAATTGCAATACAAAGAATAATCTGCCAGAATTTTGGTCCAATACCAAACATAAAAGCAAAGAATGGTGACATAAGTGCAATGGTTAAACCACTGGGCAAACCAACTAGAATAACGCTTACAATTAAGAGTAAATTAACGAGTGATCCGGTAAGCAGTGTATTCCCAAATCCGGAAGTAACGGCCTGTACGGCAATTAGCAATGCGAGCAGGACAGCAGTCTGAGTAATCCATAAAGTATTCTTGTTCATAATTAGTGACGTTATACTGATTGTGACTAAATTCACAAAAAACGCCTGTTCACTTCCTTTCATTCTAAATGTGGAAATCTGTGTCAGTTTAAGGAAACACAGTATCAGCAATTCCTATAACTAACATTTATTTTATGAAAGATCTTTACAGAGATTATTGTAACAGATTTTAATACATTTTTTAAAGAGAAATTTAATAGTTTGTGAATTTAAATTTATTTAAGTTATATCCTGTTATGATATATAGATATTTTAGGGTAAAAATAATTATATTTATCAGATTTTCAGTGAAAGAAGGAAACATTTATCATCGGTAACAATAAAAATTAACAATAAAGCATAAAAAATGAAAGGATGACAAATTTATGACAGCAGCAAAAATTGTATACGCCAGTGCAACGGGGAACACAGAGGGAATCTCAGAAATTTTGGAGGCTGCCTTTGAAGATTTAGGAATTGAAGTAGAACGTATCGAAGCAGATGATGCGGATGAAGATTCATATGAAGATGCAGATATCTGTGTTTTAGCAACTTATACAGATGGGGATGGCGAGCGTCCATTTGACCTGGAAGATTTTTATGAAGAAATACAGGAACAGGATCTGACTGGAAAAGTGTTTGGTGTAGTTGGCAGCGGTGACAGCGAACTGTATCCGGATTATTTCTGTTTTGCTGCAGTTGACTTTGACGAAGCACTGGCTAAGACTGGGGCAACTCGAGGAGCGGAACTGGTTAAGATTGAAAATGATGCAGATGAAGAGGATGAAAAAGTGCTTAAAGCATTTGTAAAAGCCTTGGTGGACGCAAAGGGATAAAAGGATGTGTGAGTAATTTTGTTTAAAATAATAGAACGAAAAAAACTGGCACCGACTGAGTTTGATATTTTGGTTGATGCACCGCGGATTGCAAAGAAAGCTCGTCCAGGACAATTTGTGATACTGCGAATTGATGAAATGGGTGAGCGGATTCCACTGACAATTGTGGATACGAATGCTGAAAAAGGCTGGGTACGATTGATTTTTCAGGTGATTGGAAAATCAACCGCTCAGCTGGCAACACTGTTGAAAGGGGACGAGCTGGCAGATTTAGTCGGACCATTGGGAAAACCGACGGAAATCGAAAATTATGGCACAGTCCTTTTAGTTGGCGGTGGTGTAGGAATAGCGGCATTGTTTCCAATCGTCAAAGGGTTGAAAGAAGCCGGCAATCGTGTAATTACCATCTTAGGAGCAAAAAATTCAGAATTACTCATATTAAGGGACGAGTGCGAAGAATATTCCGACGAATTGATTCTAATGACTGACGATGGCTCTGTAGGACAAAAAGGTCTGGTGACTCAGGCAATGGCAGAAGTTTTTCAACGTGAAAAAGTAGCTTTTGCCTGGGCGATAGGTCCAAGTATTATGATGAAATTCTGTACAATAACCGCTCAGAAGTATGATATACCTGTTTATGTTTCTTTGAACCCAATTATGATTGACGGAACGGGGATGTGCGGTGGCTGCAGAGTGACGATTTCAAATGAAATCAAGTTTGCCTGTGTGGATGGTCCGGAATTTCTGGGAGAAGCTGTTGACTGGGATGAATTTATTAATCGAATGAAGCAGTATAACTCGGAAGAGCAGCAGTCCAATGAAATGTATGAAAAGCAGGTGATACAAAATGGCTAAGGTAAAAAGAAGTCATACTCAGACGCCAATGAAAGAGCAGGAAGCATCTGTTCGCTGCCATAACTTTGAAGAGGTTGCTTTAGGATATACACTTGAAGAAGGACAGCTTGAAGCCAGCCGATGTCTCCAGTGCAAGAATGCACCCTGCATTGATAATTGTCCTGTAATGATTGATATACCGGGTTTTATCAAAGCGATTGAAGATGGGGATATGCCCAAAGCACAAGAAATATTAAGTAAATATACCAATCTACCGGCAATCTGCGGACGTGTATGCCCTCAGGAAAAACAATGTGAAATGGTTTGCCGCTTGGGGCGCTCGAAAAAATTTGAATCGGTAGCTATCGGAAAACTTGAGCGATTGGTAGCGGACTGGGCGTTGGAGCAGCCTATTGAATATAAAGAAGCAGATGAGAAGAAAGGTCGTGTGGCTGTTATTGGCTCTGGACCTTCTGGGTTAACTGCAGCAGGTGATCTAGCGAAATTAGGCTATGAAGTGATTATTTATGAGGCACTGCATGCACCAGGAGGTGTTTTAACGTATGGTATTCCTGAATTTCGTTTGCCTAAAACGGTTGTCAATAAAGAGATCGAAAGAATCGTTGCACAAGGAGTCACAATAGAGACAAATGTGGTTGTCGGCAAAACAATTACAATGGAAGAAATCATGGAAGAATTTGATGCCTGTTATTTATCTGTCGGCGCAGGAGCGCCGAATTTTATGGGAATACCAGGGACTTCGTTGAATGGCGTGTACTCTTCCAGCGAATATCTGACAAGAATTAATTTAATGCATGGTTATCAATTTCCTAAATATGATACACCTGTTCAAAAATCGAAAAACGTTGTAGTAATTGGCGGTGGAAATGTTGCGATGGATGCCGCTCGTTCAGCAAAACGTCTGGGTGCTGAAAATGTATCCATCATCTATCGCCGTTCGTTGGAGGAGCTGCCGGCAAGAGTAGAGGAATACCATCATTCTGTGGAGGAAGGAATTCAATATCACTGGCTGACTAATCCGATTGAGTATATTGGAGATGAGTCGGGTACCTTGAAAGCTGTAAAATGTGTGAAAATGGAGCTGGGAGAAGCCGATGATTCAGGGCGGCGCCGTCCTGTAGTGATTCCCGGAAGCGAATTTATTATTGATGCAGACACAGCGATTGAAGCAATTGGTCAGGGAGCCAATAAAGTGCTGCTGGATACTTTTCCTGAACTGGCAACAAATAAATGGGGCTATATTGATGCAGACACCGAAACAGCAGCGACTTCGATTCCAGGAGTATATGCAGGCGGAGACATTGTTACAGGAGCAGCTACAGTAATCTTGGCGATGGGTGCAGGAAAAATCGCAGCAAAAGAAATTGATCAGTACATTCAGAAGGAACAACAGAAAATGCCGATTTAGGTATTAATTGAGGTGGTAAAGTAATGAGAAAAATGAAGACAATGGATGGCAATACAGCAGCAGCCTATATTTCCTATGCTTTTACCGAAGTAGCCGGAATTTACCCGATTACACCAAGTTCTACCATGGCTGAGGTTGTAGACGAATGGGCAGAAAATGGTTTAAAGAATATTTTTGGGGAAACAGTCAATTTGATTGAAATGCAATCTGAAGCCGGAGCAGCAGGAACGGTTCATGGTTCATTGAAAACGGGCGTTTTAACAACAACCTATACAGCTTCTCAGGGACTGCTTTTGATGATTCCAAATATGTTCAAAATCGCCGGTGAACTGCTTCCTACAGTATTTCATGTGGCAGCTCGAGCAGTTTCCACTAATGCGTTGAGTATTTTTGGCGATCACAGTGATGTGATGGCTGCACGGCAGACAGGCTTCTGTATGCTGGCAGAATCAAGTGTGCAGGAGGTCATGGACTTATCTGCTGTCGCACATTTAGCGAGTATTGAAGGCAGTTTGCCGTTTATGAACTTCTTTGATGGATTCCGTACCAGCCATGAGCTGCAGAAAATTGAAGCACTTGATTATGATGAACTGAAGGAAATGGTAAATTGGGAAGCACTGGAGCGGTTTAGAAAAAGAGGCATGAACCCGAATCATCCTACAGTATCGGGAACCGCACAAAATCCTGATATTCATTTCCAGCAAAGAGAAACAGTGAACAGTTATTATGATGAAATGCCGAAGATTGTACAAAAATACATGCAGAAAATTAATAATCTGCGCGGCACTAATTATGATTTAATGAACTATTATGGTGACCCGGAAGCAACTGAAGTTATTATTTCCATGGGTTCTGCTTCACCAACGATCCAGCAAACAGTAGACTACCTGAACAGTCAGGGAAGAAAAGTTGGTCATATTGATGTTCACCTGTACCGTCCTTTTCCTGCAGAAAACTTGTTGGAAAAATTGCCGAAAAAAGTAGAACGTGTGGCAGTACTGGACCGGACAAAAGAACCTGGATCAGATGGTGAACCGTTATTGCTGGATGTGCAAAGTGTTCTTTACCGTCATGAAAATCGTCCGATCATCATTGGCGGGCGTTACGGGATTGCTTCAAAAGATGTAACGCCAAATCATATTGTGTCTGTGTTTGATCATCTGCTGCTGCCAGTAAATGAATTGAAACAGCGCTTTACAATTGGGATTAATGATGATGTGACTTACCTATCTCTGCCAATGACTGAAATGCTGGATCTTACAAAAGATACGACTTTCCAGGCGAAATTCTGGGGCTTTGGTTCAGATGGGACAGTTGGGGCAAACAAACAGGCAATCAAGATTATCGGAAATAACACAGATAAATATGCTCAGGCTTATTTCGCCTATGATTCAAAAAAATCAGGTGGACTGACTGTTTCGCATTTACGTTTCGGTGACGATCCGATTCTATCTACCTATAATGTGGAGTGTCCGGATTTTGTCGGTTGTCATAATGCAGCATATCTTCATAAGTATGATTTGGTTAAAGGGCTAAGAGATGGCGGAACCTTCCTGTTGAATACAGTATGGGATGTTGAACGAGTAAAAACTCATTTACCAAAATCGTTGAAACGCTACCTTGCAGAACATAGCATTAACTTTTACATTATCAATGCAATGGAAATTGCACAGCGTCTTGGCTTGGGACGGCGAATTAACACAGTGATGTCGGCTGCTTTCTTTGAAGTGACAGATATCATGGACCGCAGTACATTCCTGCCTTTTCTTAAAGATGAAGTAAAAGCAGCTTATGGGAAAAAATCAATGGCTATTGTTGAAAAAAACTGGGAAGCAATTGATGCAACCTTTGCAGCCTTGACGAAAGTCGATTTACCTGAAGAATGGAAAACGCTGGAGAATCCAGTAGCTGCGGCAGAGATAAGTAATAAACCTGCCTACGTTCGAAATATTTTGGAACCCGTAAACCGTCAGGAAGGCAATCAGCTTTCTGTAAATGATTTGATTCAAAACGGTATGTTGGGCGGCGAAATGGCGATGGGAACTGCAGCCTATGAAAAACGTGGGATTGCATTGGAAGTGCCGGAATGGATTCCTGAAAACTGTACAATGTGTAATGAATGTGCTTTTATTTGTCCACATGCGGCTATCCGTCCGTTCCTTGCAGATGAAGCAGAGATGGAAGAAACACCGGAAGGCTTCATCACAAGGACAATGAAAGGACCGGATAATTTAGAATACCGTATCCAAGTTTCTCTGGAAGATTGTACAGGCTGTGGTCTTTGTGTGGAAATGTGTCCTGCCAAAGATAAAGCGCTGGTGATGAAATCATATGAAGAGCAAAAAGAACAGGCTCTGAACTGGGCATTTGCGATGACCTTGAGGCAAAAAGCAAATCCAATCAAAAAATTCTCAATCAAAGGTTCTCAATTTGAACAGCCGTTGATTGAATTTTCGGGAGCTTGTGCAGGCTGTGGTGAAACACCATATGTTAAACTGCTTACTCAGCTTTATGGGGATCGTATGATGATTGCTAATACTACCGGCTGTTCATCGATTTGGGGTGCGTCTGCCCCAGCTACACCTTATACTGTAAATGCAGAGGGCAAAGGACCTGCTTGGAGCAATTCATTGTTTGAAGATAATGCAGAATATGGGTTAGGTATGTATATTGCGAATGAAACCAAGCGTAAGCGTTTGGCTGTACTGCTGCAAAAAGCAGTTGACAACGGCTACGGATCTGAAACAACACAGGCACAAATGCAGGATTGGCTGGATCATGCCGCTGAAGGAGAAGGGACACAGCAGCGGGCTGCCAAACTGGCTCAGGCTCTTCGTGAAGATAGAGATGATCGAGTGAAAGAGATTTTGAATCATGAAGAAATGTTTGCAAAACCAAGTCAGTGGATGCTTGGCGGAGACGGCTGGGCATATGATATCGGCTACAGCGGAATCGACCATGTTCTGGCTACAGGAGCAGATGTAAATATCTTCGTAATGGATAATGAAGTTTATGCTAATACTGGCGGGCAGATGTCTAAAGCCACTCCAACCTCAGCGATTGCAAAATTTGCTGCCGGCGGGAAAAAGACAAAGAAAAAAGATCTTGGTTTAATGGCAATGGCTTACCGGGATGTGTATGTAGCATCAATTTCTATTGAAGCAAATCCGGCTCAGGCTTTGAAAGCAATAACAGAGGCAGAAAGCTATCCGGGACCATCTTTGATTATCGGCTATACTCCATGTATTAATCATGGTCAGCGTGGTGGCATGAGTCAGTCCATTAAAGTTGCGAAAGATGCAGTTGAATCAGGATACTGGCCGCTTTATCGCCATGATCCTCGGCTAAGAGCAAAAGGCAAGGAGCCAATGCGTGTAGACTTTAAAAAAGCAGACTTCTCAAAAATGGAAGATTTCCTACGCAGTCAGGTACGTTTCTCAGCATTGCGTAATATAAAACAGGATGAAATTGAAGTGGAACAAATGCTTCATCAGACAGTTACGGACATGGAAGAACGCTCAGAAAGCTATACTCAGTTATTGAAGAAATAAGAATTGGAGATATTGATTAAAAAGAAATACTTACAATCCTATTTGAAGTTCTTCAACAGTAAGGAAAATGATAAGTAGTAAATGGTCTGTCGATCTCCGATAGCGCATAAATACAGGGAGATCGACAGACTTTTCTTTGAAATAGAATGTTTTGAATAGAAAACGCTGATTTTCCGGAGTTTAAGGGTCAGAAATTTAATTATGGAAAAAGAAATATCTCTTCAGCAAATTGACTTTTGTAATATATGTAGTTTAAAATGTAAGGGTAGAATGATTCAGAAAAAGAGATCGACAGAATAGCCGCTAGAAACCCTTATTTAGCAAGAGGTGAAATCGGGTGGCTTTTAATCTAAACAGAGTGTAATGTAAATTTGTTTCAGTATGGATTTAAATAGCTCTTATCCTCACTTTTAATCTAAACAGAGTGTAATGTAAATTACAATATAATGAAGAAAAAGGTAGAAAGAACCCTTCTTTTAATCTAAACAGAGTGTAATGTAAATACAATTACTTCACAAGCAAGAGGAAATGCATTTCAGCTTTTAATCTAAACAGAGTGTAATGTAAATGAGTTTCCAGAAATTGATTTGAGTGAGCCAATTAACTTTTAATCTAAACAGAGTGTAATGTAAATACGTAACGCCATTACGCCAGTTGTTTTCAAGAAATCCTTTTAATCTAAACAGAGTGTAATGTAAATTAGTGTTATATCTATTTGCGATCGACTTACGAAAGACTTTTAATCTAAACAGAGTGTAATGTAAATATTTTAGCAGCAGCAACACTGTAACATTCTTTTACACTTTTAATCTAAACAGAGTGTAATGTAAATCTTGGTAAATATGAAGTTGAAGAAATCAAGGTCAGTGGTTTAATCTGAACAAAGTATAATTTGAATTTTGCTAAAAAAATAGAAAATGTCTCTTACGGATTTGTCTTAATCTAAACAGAGTGTTTTTCTCATAAGCTAATATATTGATTCAGCTCAAATAAAAAAAGCCAAGACGCAGTTTGTCTTAGCTTTATATAATCTATTTCTTTTTTGTAAATCCCTGTGCTTCAAAATCTTCAACAGTTTTTTTGAAGCTGACATTATCTGAGTCGTCACTTACTGCAAGTCCAAGTGTGGAAGCATCTGCTTTTTCAAGGTCAACGGACATTGTAAGTAGTAATGTTGTATCTGTAAATTTCATGTCCATAGAAGTACCTTCTCCATCTTCATAAGCCTCGTACATAGAACGAACTCTTTCTTCAAGAGCTTCCTTGGTTTCATCATCAATGAAATATCCATCCTCATACCCAAAATAAGAGTACGGATAGTCCATTTTTTGGTCAACTTTGATCAACTTATCTCCTTCATGTGTGAAGATCGCTTCCATAGTTGCACCCTCAATCTCGACTGTATAGGTGCTGGTTTCAGCTTTTGCACCCCCACCATTTCCGCATGCTGTGAAAAACAAAGCAAGCAACATAATTATTGATGCTTTCAAGTATTTTTTCATTATTGAACCCCTTTTATTTATTTGGTAATTCAAAATATATTCGCCTAAAACCTCCAAATCCTTGATATGCAAGAATTCATAACCTGTTTCGTTCTTCTTCCCTTATAACAATTTAATTATGCTATTTTAGGTATCGAAGTGAACACTTTACACTGAGCAGTATTGAGCTGCAATAATTGTTTTGATAGGTATTTTTTAACTCCGTGATGCTCAACAATATAGGCTTTTTGTCAAATGTTATAGTTATTTAGTCGGTCAGTATTTCATAGATTCTTTTGAGTTACCATTTATTTTATAACAAACTTTAGTTTATCAGACCTGAATGAATCATTCAATCTCAGCTTTTTTCAAAAATCGTAATTTTTTGAGAAAAATATTATAGAGAGACTTTTTTATTGAAAAATCTTTTCTATTTCAATCTTTTCTCTAGTATAATTATTTTTGTAAGGGGATAAATAATAGCTGTGAATAATGTTCAAAATTAGTTGATATAATTAAAGAAGCAGAATAAAATTGCTTGAAACTTAGGGAAGATGCAGAATCTGAAGATTAAAAAAAGAAGTTAACCTACATTTTCTTTTAGAGGCATCGGGATGGAAAGGACGGCTCGGTTTCAAAATGCTGCTTCAGTCAATGGTGGTCTTGTCAGTTTAGAGATAAAGAAAAGTTCATGATTGTAAAGCAGAGCAACTATCTAAAGTTCAGTCAGGATGAAAGCCTAATGAAATTTTTGCAGGACATGAAAAACAGAGTTCTGATGGAGACCAGCCCTGTAGATAAAATCTGAGGCCTAGGTATGATTGAGGATAGTCCATCAATAGAAAATTCTCTGCAATGGAAAGGTGAAAATCTTTTGGTTTTGCTCTGATGGAAGTTAGAGAACAGTTGATACAGTAAGTCCAAGTAATCACTATTGAAGCATACAAGTTAAAATTTTCTATTATTGAACATCATGTACAGACTATTTTTTAATGTAATTTATAATTTGGTAGAAGAAATAGTTATCTACCAATATATCTTCTTGAATCGCGAAAGGAGCAATAATGGATCAATTCAAAAAAATTAAATTGTTAGTCTGCGATATGGATGGAACATTGACTTATGAAGAAAGTGACAATACTGCCTATACTCCTTCAAAAAAAGGATTACCGGAACGCAACCATCAGTCAATCAGTGAATTTATTGAAGCTGGTGGATTGTTTTGTGTAGCAACAGGACGCTTATTGGAAGATGTGCGTTCTGTTTTTGGAGACGAGTTGTTTTCAAAAAGTTATAAGATCGTTCAAAATGGTTCATTTGCAATGGATCGTGAAAGCAATATAGCAGCGGAGGATTTCTTCTCAGAAGAACAATCAAAAAGGATTTATGCAAAATTGCGCAGCTTAAATCTGCCATTCAGCTGTTCAACGCTAAACCAGCATACGTATGAGTCGCATGTCTCTGATGAACTGATGGAACAGGCATTTGGTAATGTTGTAGAAAAAATGGAGATAACGAAAAAGTTCGCTCACCCGGAAAATCCTGCGAATATTTGCGTGGTTCGAGAAAATGTAA
The DNA here is from genome assembly GCF_020567645.1 of Enterococcus sp. CWB-B31. Taxonomy (NCBI): domain Bacteria; kingdom Bacillati; phylum Bacillota; class Bacilli; order Lactobacillales; family Enterococcaceae; genus Enterococcus; species Enterococcus sp. CWB-B31. Next base: position 42,559 of record NZ_JAJDJW010000011.1, on the reverse strand, counting down.
ATGATTTGCGTAAAGACATGGAGAGACTTCACAGAGTTCTGGCAGATGAAGAAGTAAACTATCAAATCACCAGTCCATATACCATTGATATTAACCCAAAAAGTGTGAATAAAGGAGCTGCAGTAAGTTCTCTGATAGAGCAATTTGGAATTAAAGCAACAGAGGTAGCCGTTGTAGGAGATTCGTACAACGATATTAGTATGTTCCGCTGCTTCCCAAATTCATATGCAATGGCTCATGCCGAAGAAGGAGTCAAAAAGTACGCAAATCATCAGATTTCCATGGTTGCAGAGGTGTTTACTGAGGGGTGTTCCATAGAATAGGCTATTAGGATTGAAGTCTGATTGTCGAATAATAAACAAACAGATAAAATTAAGAGTTAGTAAGACAGGGCGAAAAGCTGGTTCCTGTCTTTGTTTTTTGCTATCATTTGGAGTAATGAATAAATCAGAAAATAAAAGGAGTAAAAAAATGAAAAAAGCAATGATAATTATTGGATCAATCCTTGGAGTGATGCTGTTAGTAGTCGTGATTTATGTAGGCTATGTCTTTTTTGGTTATTCCCGCATAGAAGATGATCTGATACTTAAGGTTGAACAAAAAGCGAAAGATAGTCAGGTGGAAACGGATAAAGAATATACTGCAGTCACCTTTAATATTGGGTATGGCGCATACCCTCCAGACTATACATTCTTTATGGATGGCGGAAAAGAATCAAAAGCTCGAAGTAAGGAATCTGTAAATGAAAATATTGACGGAGTAGTCAAAACCCTTGAACGAATTAATGCAGACTTTGCAGTACTTCAGGAAGTGGATGAAAAAGCAACAAGAAGTCATGGTGTGAATGAAGTAAAAATGATCAGCGACAGCTTTGGCGACTATTCTGCTGTTTCAGCAACCAACTACGATTCAGCCTATTTAATGTATCCGGTACTAGATCCGATTGGTAAATCTAAATCAGGTATTTTAAGTTTAAGCAACACAAAAATAAATTCAAGTATTCGCTATAGCCTGCCTATAGAAACGTCGTTTAATAAATTCTTTGATTTGGACCGTGCGTTTACCGTTTCAGAAATTGATGTAGCAAACGGCAAGAAAATGATGTTGTACAATGTTCATTTATCAGCCTACATGAAAGACGAAGAAATTCAAAAGAACCAAATTATGACATTGTTTGACCATATGGAAAATGAATATAAAAACGGGAATTATGTTGTTTGCGGAGGGGACTTTAATCATGATCTGCTCCCTTCTTCTTCTAAAACATTTGGAAATGACACAAGCAAAGATTATTCATGGCTGCAGCCATTCCCTAAAGAAGAGCTGCCGGAGGGACTGGCAGTCACTGATTTCACTGATGACGGGGAGCCTGTACCATCAACCAGAAACCTGGATACCCCTTATGAAAAAGGAAAATCATTCGTAGCTCTAATTGACGGTTTTATCGTATCAGACAATGTTGAGGCACTGGAAACAAAAGTATTGGATGAATCCTTCCAGTATTCAGATCATCACCCAGTAACGATGACATTTAAATTGAAAGAATCAAATTAATTCGAGCTTCTATTTAACAAAATTGAATAACTCAAAAAACGCTGAGGTCTTTAAGATTTCAGTGTTTTTTTCTATAGAAAAGAATTATCAGGAATTTGAGTGATAAACTTCTTTCTTTACAAAGCTGTATTTGTCAATTATAGTATCATTAACGAATACCCACAGGGGTATAAAAAGGAGAGAGCGTATGTTTCTATTTAATCGTACACCATCTATATCAGGAAAGGATCTGGAAAAGAAGCTGGCTGAAACGTTAACAATCATAGATGTTCGGGAAAAGGCTGAATTTTCAGGCGGCCATATCCCCGGTGCAGTGAACGTTCCGCTTGGAAAAATATCTGGATATAAACCGAAAACAGATCAACCAATATATGTCATCTGTCAGTCAGGAATCAGAAGTAAACGGGCAGTAAAGATTTTAGAAAAAAGAAAAATTCAGGCAGTCCATGTAAAAGGCGGTATGATCCGTTGGCAGGGTGCAGTTAAGGGAGGAAATTATTAATGAAAGTAGTGGTTATCGGCGGAGTAGCAGGCGGAATGTCAGCTGCAACCAGATTAAGACGTCTGTCTGAAGAAGCAGAAATTATTGTTTTGGAAAAAGGACCTTACGTGTCGTTTGCAAATTGCGGGCTGCCTTACTACGTTTCTGGAGAAATCAGTGAGCGTGAAGAATTAATAGTGCAAACTCCAGAGCAGTTGAAAAGACGATTCAATATTGATGTAATGGTAGAAACAGAAGCTATTAAAATTGACAGACATCATAAAACAGTACAGATTGACAGAAACGGAAAAACAGAAGTAATCTCATATGACAAGCTGATACTTTCACCGGGAGCAGAGCCATTGCTACCGCCAATCAGCGGACTTCAGGATGCTGAAAATGTCTACACCTTAAGAAATGTTCCTGATGTAGACAAAATTACAGAAGAAATTAAGACAAAACAGCCTGAAAAAGCGATTGTCATTGGAGCTGGTTTTATCGGATTGGAAATGGCAGAGAATCTAAAACATTTGGGCTTGGATGTGACAATTGTTGAAGCAGCTCCTCAGCTGCTGTCTCCTTTAGATCCTGAGATGGCAGTTTTTGTGGAAAATCGGTTGAAGGAAGCTGGAATAAACGTGATGACGAATGCGGCAGTGCAAGAGTTTAAAGCAAAGGGTAAAACTCTTAAGCTAAGTAATGGAAAGGAACTCACAAGTGATTTTACAATCCTTTCCATCGGTATAAAACCTGTGAACAAACTGGCTGTTGAAGCAGGTCTGGAGATGGGCTTGCGTGGAGGTATTTTAGTAAATGAGAAGTATCAGACAACAGATGAAGATATTTTTGCTGTGGGAGATGCAATTGTTGTCAAACAGCAAATATCCGGAACAGAAGCAATGATTTCTCTGGCTTCCCCTGCCAATCGTCAGGGAAGACAGGTTGCAGATGTGATTTCAAATATTGACAGAAAAAATAAAGGAAGTATCGGTACGGCAGTTGTCAGAGTTTTTGACATGGCTGCAGCAAGTACCGGCTTAAATGAGCGGCAGTTAAAGGCCCTGAATCTGAATTATAAGGTCGTTCACATCGTGGCAAAAAGTCATGCTGGATATTTTCCTGGTAGTCAGCCTATTATCTTGAAGCTATTATTTAATCCAATTAGTGGTAAAATATATGGGGCGCAGGCAATTGGTAAAGATGGCGCAGATAAACGAATTGACATTTTGGCAACAGCAATTAAAGCAGATTTGACCGTTATGGATCTTCCAGAGCTGGAATTTACTTATGCTCCGCCATTTGGATCAGCTAAAGATCCGGTAAATATGATTGGCTATGCAGCGTTGAATATTGTAGAAGGTATTTCAGATAATATTCAGTTTTATGAATTGAAAGAAGCAAGAAAAGCGGGGGCCGTATTACTGGATGTTCGAAATACAGAGGAACTAAAAAATAATGGGAGCATTGGAGAAGATATTAATATTCCATTGGATGAACTTAGAACTCGGTTGAATGAGCTTCCAAAGGATAAGCAGATTATTGTCAGCTGTCAAAGTGGACAGCGGAGCTATCTGGCAGAAAGAATTTTAAAGAACAATGGATTTGATGTGAAAAATCTTGATGGAGCATTTCAAATCTATAGCGCCGTATATCCCGGGGAGGTAATAAAATAGTGTATCAAACAATGATGATTCCAGAATTTGAACAGCTGATAAAGAAAAAGAATGTGAATATTCTAGATGTCCGGGAAGAAGATGAGTTTCAATCAGGACACATTGATGGGGCTGTAAATATACCATTAAGCGGTTTTTCTGAAACAGCTGAGAGATTGGAAAAAGATAAAGATTACTACGTTATCTGTCACTCGGGCTCACGTTCACAACTGGCTTGTCAGCTTTTAGGGTCTAAAGGATTTACAACGACAAATATCATGGGCGGCATGTCAGCCTGGAGAGGAGATATCGTGTAATGGAATGTGATAAAAAGATAGCGAATCGACTGAAACGGTCGGAAGGGCAGGTACGTGGTATTCTTAAAATGATGGAAGAAGGAAAAGACTGCCGGGAAGTTGTGACGCAGCTGATGGCTGTTCGGTCCAGTATCGACAAAGTTATTGGTCTGGTTGTAACAGAAAATCTTGTACAGTGCATGCAGGAAAAAGACATCGATTTAACCAGTGAAGATGTTGAAAAAGCGCTGGAAATGATAATAAAAACTAGATAAAAATAGAATCTGTTGACCTCCGATAGTGTAAAAATATGGGGAGATCGACAGATTTTTTGTTAGAATAGTCAAATTTGCAGTAGAAATTATTGATTTGATAGGATTTTCTGCTATGCGTAAGTAAACGAATTATTCAACATCATTGACTTTAATTCTTTCTCTCCTGTAAAAATAAATAGAGAACAGGGCTAAAATGGAGAGATCGACAGAATTTCCCTCTTGGAGAGATAAATTTTAGAATCCTTGATTCATGCGTTGCTTTTTCACTAATAGTAAAAATAGTCATTTTTGACCTGGTAAAACTTCTGCGCATCAGTAAAATAGAAAATATTCGTTAAGCTTTCCTGCTTTCTTTTAAAGCAAGTTGCAGATTTTTTTCATTCCTGTAAGATTAAGGGAGAAGAAAGAGGCGATAAGATGGGAAATACATGGTTTAAATGGCTGTCGAAATGGAACATGAAACTGCAAAAATATATGCGGGGACGCTATGGGGTATTTGATTCTCTGAGTCGAAGTCTGCTAGTTGTCAGTCTCGCTTTGATATTGATTAACCTGTTCTTCGGCACGAATATTTTAAGATGGGCGGCGTTCATTATTCTGGCATTAGTTTATTACCGTTTCTTTTCAAAGAAAATCTATAGACGGTCGAATGAAAATCAGAAATATATCGTATGGATGAACAAAGAAAAGAAGAAATTTGGATACTTGAAAGAGCGGATTCAAAATAGAAAGACGTATACGTACTTTTCCTGTCCTGAATGCCATCAGCATTTGAGAGCTCCTAAAAATAAAGGAACTATCAAAGTTACCTGTTCCAGCTGTAAAACGCAATTTAACAAAAAAGTATAGGACTACTTAAAATGAATAGAAGGTGATAGTTATCTGCAATAGGTAATTGTCACCTTTTTATTGCTAAAATTTCCTATTTTTTCACATTGTACGGTGATTCAGTAAGATTTTCTGATAGAATATTAGATAATAGGTTAACTCAAAAAAATCTATGAAAAACTGAACGATTAAATAGCTGATACACTTGACAAAGAGCCTACGTCATTGAGCATTCGGGTGATAAAAAATGCAGAAAAAAAATATGTCAGAACAATTATTGAAGCTCAATGCTGCTCAGTGTAAGGTGTTCGCTTTGCTGCCTAAGATAGCATAACTGGATTGTTACGAAGGAGAGAACAAACACTGGTAATGAATCTTTGTATATCAAGGATTTGGAGGCTTTAGGCGAATATATTTTGAATTACCGATAATAGAGGGGGAAAGATATATGAAGATTAATGAAGTAAGCAAAAAGTATAATTTGTCTTTATCCACACTGCGTTATTATGAAAAAATCGGCTTGCTTGACTATGTGGAGCGTGTCAGCGGGATACGAAATTATAGTGAAGAAGATTTAAGCCGTATCGATTTTATTTTGTGTATGAAAGGTTCCGGCATGAGCCTGGAATCTATAAAAAGATATTTTGATTTATACGAAGAAGGAGAAGAAACGCTGGAGGATCGACTGGAGCTGCTAAAAGTTCAGGAGACTGAAACCATCAAACAGCTGGAGAAGCTGCAGGCAACCTTAGAGTATATTCACTATAAAATGAAGTTGACAGAAGGAAATATAGAAAAGCGGGATAAGAAAAATGGTCGTGTGAAAGCAAGTGTTGGGAATTGAGGTGACAGCATAAATTTTCAAACAGACCTTAACGTGATTAGAAGACTGTCGTTTCAAGCTGTGTGGCATTCTGCCTCTGCGAGAAGCGGCATTTTTGCTAATTACAGGGGATATATTTGAAACACGAACGTTATCTAATTATTTTGATAGTTTGTTCATGATTTTCGCAGTTATTTTCAGAGAATATGCTATAATAGGACAAACAAATGAGGAGGCTGAATGATGCGAGCGGTGTTAACAGTAATTGGTAAGGACAAAGTAGGGATTATTGCAGGAGTCAGTACAAAACTGGCAGAATTGGGTATCAATATTCTGGATGTATCTCAAACAATTATGGATGAATATTTTACAATGATGATGATTCTTTCTTTGGCGAAAGAAGGAACGAATTTTGAAGAGATTCGTGAAACATTGAATTTGCTTGGTAATGAGTTGGGCGTGAAGATCAGCATTCAAAATGAAGAAATTTTCAATGTTATGCATAAGCTGTAAACGTAAGGAAAAACATCCATTCATTTAAAATAGAGGTGAACGATTTGGAAACAAAGCAAATTTTAGAAACGATTCGAATGATTGAAGAAGAGAATCTGGATATTCGTACCATTACAATGGGGATTTCGTTGTTGGACTGTATTGATAGCGACAGCGATGAAGCCTGCCGGAAAATCTATGACAAAATTACTCGTCTGGCAAAGAATCTAGTCAGCGTTGGTGAAGAAATTGAAGCGGAATATGGTATTCCAATTATCAATAAACGAATTTCAGTGACACCAATCAGTATCATTGCCGCAGCGAGCGCTGATGATGAATACGTGAAATATGCCAAAGCGCTTGATCATGCGGCTCGGACTGTTGGTGTGAATTTTATCGGAGGATTCAGTGCTCTTGTTGAAAAAGGTTATCAGTTCGGCGATGACCGTTTAATCAATTCTATTCCACAGGCATTGGCTGAAACAGATTTTGTCTGTTCATCTGTAAATATTGGCTCAACGAGAGCGGGGATCAATATGGATGCAGTTCGTCACATGGGCTATGTGATTAAAGAAACTGCTGCAAAATCTGATATGGGCTGTGCCAAATTAGTCGTCTTCGCAAATGCTGTTGAAGACAACCCGTTTATGGCTGGGGCTTTCCATGGAGTGGGAGAAGCTGATTGTGTAATCAATGTAGGAGTCAGCGGTCCAGGCGTGGTGAAACGGGCATTGGAAAAAGTAAAGGGCGAGCCGTTTGATGTAGTGGCAGAAGTAGTGAAGCAGACTGCGTTCAAGATTACCCGTATGGGGCAAATGGTCGGAAGGATTGCTTCGGAACGTCTGAATGTTCCATTTGGCATTGTTGATTTATCTCTTGCTCCGACTCCTGCAGTTGGAGACAGTGTTGCGTATATTCTGGAAGAGATGGGATTAGAAAGTGTGGGAACACATGGAACGACAGCTGCTCTTGCACTATTAAACGATGCTGTGAAAAAGGGCGGAGTTATGGCCTGTAATCATGTCGGCGGACTTTCGGGTGCTTTTATTCCGGTTTCTGAAGATGCAGGAATGATTGATGCAGTGAACAATGGTGCCTTAAACCTTGAAAAGCTGGAAGCAATGACGGCAATTTGCTCTGTAGGACTGGATATGATTGCCATTCCTGGGGAAACTTCTGCTGAAACAATTGCAGCAATGATTGCAGATGAAGCGGCAATAGGTGTGATTAATCACAAGACAACAGCTGTACGGATTATTCCTGCCAAAGGAACAAAGGTTGGCGATATGGTTGAGTTTGGGGGACTGCTGGGCAGAGCACCGGTGATGAAAGTGAACTCGTATGCATCGACTGACTTTATTTTACGCGGCGGGAGAATTCCGGCACCCATTCATTCGTTTAAAAATTAGTCGAATATTCGCTCCATTTGAACAATAAACATAATTTAGATATGTTATAATACTTTCGAAGGAGAGTGAATTAATTTGGAAATTAAACGTCAGCAAGAAGTAGTAGAAGCATTTCACTATGATATGCGTGCACCGGAAACGGAAGTTAAAACAGAATTGCGTGTAGGATTTTCACCTATTGAATCCAAGGATGAAAATTATCCTGCTGAAAATACAATTATTGCAGCCCGTTTGGAGTTTCGTCTGGCATTTGACGAATTTGTGCTGTCAGGATCTGCCAGTCAGATTTCACACATCATTAATCAAAAAATTGAAAAGCAGTCAGATTTGTCTCAGGCAGATGTTGATGAGCTGATTGAACCATTATTCAGTATTATCCAGCGACTTGCATACGAAGTAACTGAAATTGCTTTGGATAAACCGGGGATTCAGCTGAACTTCCAGTCAGGCCAGCCGGAACAGCAGGAAGACGAGAAGTAAGCTGAAAAAAGCTTGAAGAAATGCAGGGCTGTTTTAGTTTGGAATTATTTAATTAAAAAAAGGCTGTACGTATCGATTTATGTATCAGATACGTACAGTTTTTTTGATATATTGAATTTAAAACTCTATTTTCTATCAGGATTGAAGCTGTCTCTGATCACCAGCTTTGTAGGATAGGTCATGATGATGTATTCCTCTCGAAGATTGTCAATGCGTTCAAGCGCCATTCGAACGGCAGCTTTACCGATTGATTTTGCGTTAATCTGAATACTGGTTAGACCGGGCTTTAATTTTTCTGCCACCTCAAGATTATCAAAGCTGATGATTTGAATTTCTTTGCCGATTACTATATTTTCTTTGTTCAATGCGTTGTACACTCCGACTGCCATTGGATCACTGCCGACAAGGATGGCGGTGGGCAGATGATTTTGGCGTTCTTTTAATAATTCCTCTGTGAGCCTTTCCCCATCCTGCTCAGTCCACAATCCCAGCCGATAATCAATAAATTTTTCAAGCTGATTATCCTGCATGAAATGAAGGTAAGCCCTCATTCTTTTTTCAAATTGTGTGACTATTTTTCCTCCGAATTCATCTAAATCCACACGGTAACCACCTATATAAGCAATATCCCTGTGATCATTTTCCAGCAAAAGGGTCAAGATAGATGTTGTCATCCGTTCCAAGTCTCCATAGACCATATCGACTTCCTGCTGTATGTCAGGATTATCGACAACGATCAGGTTTTTATTTTGTTTAAGAAGCTGAGTAATGGAATCATTTGTAATCGTACCTACTACGATAATTGCACCCAACTGGTCCAGGTCTGTCCACTGTTTTGGATTGTCAGACAAGTTGTAGATTCGATTCATCCCTAAATGGAGCCGTCTTGCCTCTTCTTCCAGACCCACTCTCAATTCTCTGTAATAGATATCCTGTTCTTCGCTGGCTTTGCTGATAGTGGAAATGACACCGATTGAGGGCATTCTCTTTTTGGTATATTTTCGTCTGTTGATGTTGTAATCAAGAGCTTCTGCTGCTGCCAGAATTCGTTTTCGTGTTTCCGGGGCAATGCTGATGGTTTTGTCTTCGTTTAATACTCTGGAGACAGCGGCAGGAGAAACATTGGCTCTTCTTGCGACATCTCTGATTCCAACCATAAAAAACTTCCTTTCTTTTTCATTTTCTTCTTGACATATTTGTTTAGTAAACAGTATACAGGAAGCAGAAAGGAAATAATACTGTTTATTTTGAGAAAGGTGAGATGAAATGAGAAGTAAAAAAAACTTGATTTCCTTTGATAAGAAGAGTCGTGTATTTGAGCTTACAAACAGTGAGATTACCTATCTGATGAAAATTGAGGAAAGTGAAGTTCTGGCTCATATTTATTTTGGAAAATGTGTCGCAGGCTATGGCGATAAAAAAAATTATCCTAGAAGAGATCGCGGATTTTCTGGAGATGTCCCTTTGAATGCGGATCGCTCGTTTTCAAAAGATACATTGCCGCAGGAATATTCAACAAATGGAGAAATGGATTTTCGAACGCCGGCTTCCATTATACGCAGAAGGAATGGGTCAACACTGCTGGATTTACGTTTCGATTCCTATTCAATTCAGCAAGGAAAACCTCGGTTAACCGGATTACCTCAAGCCTATATTTTAGCTGAAGAAGAGGCAGAAACACTGATAATTACATTGAAGGATCGTGAATTAGCTATTTATATCGACTTACTTTATACGATTTATACGGACAGGGCAGTAATTATTCGATCTGTAAATGTTCGAAATGAAAGCGGTGAGCCAATTCAAATTGAAAAGCTTGCCTCGTTGCAGCTGGACTTCACTAACTCCGGACGGTTTAATGAAGTGATTGCGTTGCCGGGTGCCCATGTACAGGAACGTCAAATTTCCCGTCAGGCAATTACTTCGGGCAGAAAAGTGATTGAAAGTCGCCGCGGTACCAGCAGTCACCATATGAACAGCTTCATTGCAGTTGTTGATAAGCATACAACGGAATTTACCGGAGAAGCAATCGGAATTAATTTTGTGTACTCAGGAAATCATGCCTTTGAGCTGGAAAAGGATGCCATTGATCAGCTGCGGATTGTCGGCGGGATTAACAGTCATCTCTTCTCCTGGAAACTAGCTTCGGGCAAGTCATTCCAAACCCCGGAAATGATTCTATCCTATTCTGCTCAGGGGCTGAACAAAATGAGTCAGGTGAATCATCGTCTTTTACGAGAGAGGGTGGCAAGAGGGAGGTTTCAATATAAGGAACGTCCAATTCTTGTGAATAACTGGGAGGCCACCTATTTTGATTTTACCAGTGAGAAGCTTCATGCGATTGTTGATGAGGCAAAAGAGCTCGGGATTGAAATGTTCGTTCTGGATGATGGCTGGTTCGGAAAAAGAGACAGTGATAATTCTTCACTGGGGGACTGGTTTGAATATCAGGGAAAGCTGAAAAATGGATTAAAGGGGATTGCCGATTATGTGCATCAGCAAGGTCTGCAGTTTGGCTTATGGCTGGAGCCTGAGATGATTTCCATCGACTCTGAGCTTTACCGGAAGCATCCAGACTATCTGATGCAGGAGCCGGGGCGTACACCCTCGTCCTCAAGGGATCAGCATGTTCTTGATTTTTCAAGGGAAGAGGTACGACAGGTGATTGAAAAGCAGTTGAGGAGTATCCTGGATACTGTTGAAATCGATTACATTAAATGGGATATGAACCGCTCGCTATCAGACCCATTTTCAGCAGCACTGGGAGAGAATCAGGGAGAAGTGATGCACCGCTATATGCTGGGCGTGTATGAGCTGATGGAGCACTTAATTGCTGATTATCCGGAGATTCTTTGGGAAGGCTGTTCAGGCGGAGGAGGACGCTTTGATGCTGGGCTGATTTATTATATGTCTCAATCATGGACAAGTGATAATACTGATGCTGTCGAACGGATGAGAATTCAATATGGAACAAGTCTGGCTTATCCAGTCTCAGCAATGACGGCTCATGTATCTGCATCACCGAATCACCAAACTGGACGAGAAACAAGTCTGAAGACACGAGGCGATGTGGCAATGGGCGGAGTACTTGGCTATGAGCTGGATCTTACACAGTTGACGGAAGAAGAAAAACGGATAACAAGGCTGCAAATTGAACACTACAGGCAGCTTCGTCAAACGGTGCAATACGGAGAATTTTATCGGTTGAGCAGTCCATTTGAAGGAAATACAGCTGCTTGGATGTTTGTTTCTCCAAATAAAGAGGAAGCTGTTCTATTTTTAGGACGAATACTTGCTTCAGCACAGCCGGTATTTAACGAAGTGAGACTGGCAGGACTTGAAGAAAGCGCAGTTTATGTTGAGAAAAAAACAGGGAATAAGTTCTCAGGCAGCGAATTAATGACTGTGGGTTTGTATTATCCTGATTTTTATGGAGATTTCCAAACAGAACTGCTGTACTTTACTAAGATTTAAAGAAGATGAAAAGGAATGAATAATGATGAAAGCAGAAATTAAATGGTTAGATGATCCGCAAATTTTCAGAGTTAATCAGCTAAATGCGCATAGTGATCATCAATGCTTCGGATCGAAAGAAGAGCAGGAAAGTTCGAGAGAACAATTACTGAATGGACAGTGGAAATTCTTTTACTCGAAGAATACAAAAGAGCGTCCTGCTGATTTTTACATGAAAGATTTTGATGCAGGCGGATTTGATTTGATCACTGTACCGGGGCATATTGAATTGGCAGGTTATGACAAGCTCCATTATATTAATACGATGTACCCATGGGAAGGACATGAATTTAGAAGACCGGCATTCACAACAGCAGATCCAGATTTTGCTAAAGGAATGTTTTCAGAGTCAGACTATAATCCAGTAGGCTCCTATCTGACAAATTTTCAGTTAGATAAAGGACTGACAGGGAAAAAAATTTCCATTCGTTTTGAAGGTGTGGAGGAGGCGATGTTCGTCTGGTTAAACGGAGAATTTGTTGGATACTCAGAGGATTCCTTTACACCGTCTGAATTTGATTTAACGCCTTATTTGGAAGATGAGAATATTCTTGCTGTAGAGGTGCATAAAAGAAGTACAGCTGCATTTCTTGAAGATCAGGATTTTTTCCGTTTCTTTGGTATCTTTCGTGATGTAGTTCTGATTGCTGCAGGAGATAACCATTTACAGGACCTCTGGATTAAACCTCAGCTGACTGCTGATTATCAGCATGGAAAAGTGGAAATAGATTTTCAATTTCAGAATATCCAAAAGGACAGTACATTTACTGTCAGTATTCTTGATACAGAAGGCAGCAGCATTTTTAAACAGTCTGGAACTGTCGAGGATAAGCTGACAATTCAGACAGAGCTGTTCAGAAATGTGCAGCTTTGGGATTACAGGAAACCGAATCTTTACAGGATGGAGCTGGAAACATTTGACAAGGATGGACATGTAACAGAGTATGTGCACTATCCATTTGGCTTTAGAACGATTGAGCTTAAGAATAAAATAATGCACCTAAATGGCAGACGATTAGTGATCAATGGAGTGAATCGTCATGAATGGAACGAGCGAACCGGAAGAGCTATTACTAAAGAAAATATGAAAGCGGATATTAAAACAATTCTTCAAGCGAATATTAATGGGGTTCGTACCGCTCATTATCCGAATCAGATTGCCTGGTACTATCTTTGCGATCAGGCTGGAATTCACCTGATGGCTGAAACAAACCTTGAATCTCATGGCTCCTGGCAAAAAATGGGGGCCGTTGAGCCGTCTTATAATGTTCCAGGAGCTATTCCTCAATGGCTGGATGTTGTTCTTGATCGGGCAAAGACGAATTTTGAAACATTCAAAAATCATACAAGTATTTTGTTCTGGTCTCTGGGAAATGAATCCTATGCTGAGGAAAATATTAGAAAAATGAATGAGTACTTTAAAATAACTGATCCGAGCCGATTGGTTCATTATGAAGGAAACGTCCATAATCCAGTATTTGAAAGCTCTATCTCTGATATGAAGAGCCGCATGTATGCCGCACCAGATGAAATCAGACAGTACTTGGAGAATAGACCGCAAAAACCGTTTATTTTATGCGAATTTATGCACGACATGGGAAATTCACTGGGCGGCTTAAAATCATATATGGAGCTTTTGGATCAATATGAGATGTACCAGGGTGGTTATATTTGGGATTTTAAAGATCAGGCATTATTAAGAAAAGATGAAATTACCGGACGTGAAGTATTGCGGTATGGTGGAGATTTTGATGATCGACCAAGCGATTATGAGTTTTCCGGAAATGGGATTGTTTTTGCGGATGGACAGGAAAAACCAGCATTACAGGAGGTAAGATATTACTATGGAAAATACAGCAAATAAACTGAGACTTGTTTTCGGTGATTGTACATTGGGTGTTAAGGGAGCGGACTTTCATTATATTTTTTCTTACACTCGAGGCGGACTGGAATCATTAAATAAAAGCGGCAAGGAATGGTTGTACAGAGAAACGCTGCCTGCTTTTTGGCGGGCGACGACAGATAACGACCGCGGCAATAAGTTTTCTTCTAAATCTTCCATGTGGCTGGGTGCTGATTTGTTTATGAATGTCCGGAATATCCGTGTGATCGTTGATGAAAATAGAATAGAGCTGCCTGTTGCACCTGTTAATAATCAGTATACGGGGCAGGAGGATGCAGAGACAGTGGAGATTGTGTTTTCTCTTGAAACTACAACGGTTCCCCAAACGACTGTGGATGTTTCTTATCGTGTAAATCAAGAGGGAGAAATATATGTAGTGATGCATTACTTTGGAAAAAAAGGTCTGCCGGAGCTGCCGCTTTTGGGATTGCGCTTTATTATGCCTACGAAAGCAAAACGGTTTAATTACGAAGGTCTGTCAGGAGAAACATATCCGGACAGAATGGCTGGGGGAATACCGGGAACCTATGAAGTAGAAGGCTTGCCGGTTACACCGTATTTAGTTCCTCAGGATTGCGGCGTACACATGGGGACGAAATGGCTGGAAATTATTCGGGACAGCACATTGAATAATGCGGATCGGGATCACGAAGAGTTTTCTTTACGATTTGAGCAGTTGGAGGATTCATTTGCTTTTTCAGCACTGCCGTTTAAGGCGGAAGAACTGGAAAACGCTACGCATATAGAGGAACTGCCGCCTGAAAGACGAACAGTTCTGCTAATGCTGGCGAAGGTTCGAGGCGTAGGCGGAATCGACAGCTGGGGGGCGGAAGTAGAAGAAGACTATCGGATTAATGCAGAAAAAGATTATAAATTTTCATTTGTTATTAAGTAGAATCGAGGGACAGGTAAGATAAAAGGTGTTGAGGCTGAAAAGAGGTCATGATAGAAGTGTTCTTCCTTATTTCCGAGATGTTGCCTGCGATTACTCGGCACAGTTTAGGACCGACAAGTGCTAGTTCTACTTTGCCGCTTCTGCTTATATTCACACTTTAGCAGAATGGTATGCGTAGTTTCGATAAGTATTCCTTGAATGAAACCAGCTCACTTGATGTAGTAGAACTGTATGCGTAGCGGAGCGTAGAAGAACTGCTGTCTCTGCGAGTCTAATGATTCTCGAGACAAAACAGTACACTGTAGCCGTTTTTCTGCGTCTACAGCTCTCGCTACACTACACTTCGTTTCGATCTCATCAATTTCTAAATGGCAAAGCCGCTAAGAATTGAAGGACTTCGTTTCGATTCTCGAATCATGGAGGGCGTGTAAGAACGTGCTCCTACGCTTCTTCGAATGCTCGTCGCATGTCTGAGGGGTATGCAAGAGCATGCTCCTACGCTTTTTACGAATGCTCAAATCATACAAAGACTGGAACACCATTTATTCGGCTATAGGGGACTCAGACATACTGATGTCACAGTCCTTTTTTCCTAAGATTAGTGGGTAAGATATTCCGTCGAATATCTTACCCACTAATCTTAGTATGTTTGAGTTGAGCAAGTATTTCTTTTTGCAAACCGAAGGATAATGAATTCAGCCAGCTAACTTCTTTCATAATGGAATTCATCCGGCTATATGCCCCATTAACTGAACAGCTCCTTTCACTATTCCTCAGAATCGGTAACGTCTTTTACAGTTTCTTCTTTCAGCACAGGAAGTTTAATCGTCACAGTCGTACCTACACCAATGATTGACTGGATTGTCATGCCGTAGGTGCTGCCATACATTAAATGAATTCGTTCATTCACATTTTTCATTCCAAGCCCGGAAAAGTGGTCTTTTTTCTCTTTTTTTAACTGAGATACATCAAACCCGTTTCCAGTATCAATGATTTCAAAAATAAGAAATGATTCATTCATTTTTCCATAAATAGTGATAAACCCCTGTTCCTTGGAGCTAAACGCATGAATATAAGCATTTTCAATAATTGGCTGAATAATCATATTCGGCATCATTAAATCCAGCAGCTCATCAGGAACCATTACTTTTGTAGAAATTGTATCTCCATAACGCAAAGTTAGGATATCAATATAATTCTTTACACTTTTCAGCTCCTCACGCACAGGAATCATCTCTTCTTTATTCCCAATTGTGCTCCTTAAAAGATCAATAAAGCTGTCAATCCCCAAAATAGCCTTTTCATTTTCCTGCTGCCAAATTAAAAATTTTATGGTCGTCAATGTATTGTAAATAAAGTGCGGCTGGATTTGTGTCTGCATTGCCTGTATTTCCAGAAATCGCTTCTTTTTCTCATTTTGAATGGAGTTGGTAAAGTAGCTGTTCAGCTCTCCCAACAACTGATTGATTGTACTGCCGAGAACCTGCACTTCATAGGTTCCCTGTACCGGCATTTTTGTTTCCAAAGAGCCGCTGTTAATGTTTTTTAGTGAATGGATCAGTGTATAAATTGATTTAGTATTTCGATTTAAATAGGTAAAAACAAGTGGTCCGATAAGAATAATAGTGACAATGTTATAGAGAATAGTGGGAATAATCACGTCCATCTGGTTGGCTAATGAATGTAAATTGACCTGACTGATCAGGGCTACATTTTGCCTGTACAAGGAAAGTTGTGTTGTTTGTTTTCCGTGGATTTGACGAGTTTCATTGTTGCTCAGCAATTCCAGATATTCAGATTGTTTGCCGATTAGACCGGATTCATTGGAAGCAATGATCTGATTTTCATTTGTTACAAAAGTTATTTCAGAAATTTCAGAATTAATCATGGAGTTAAAAATTTCTGCGAGCTGTCGAGATGAAATTGAAACTACCGCATAGCCGAATGTCCGGTTAAATGTATCTGTTAGTTTTTTTATAAACAAAATACTGGGCTCATCTTTATCTCGTGTAGTCAGACCATTTTCAGAAAAAAGCATCTGTGTGTCTGCAGCATGTTCCCTAAATTGCTTAATCAGGTCAGATTTAAAGAACTCAGGTGAAGAAATCGAAGTAATCATATCATTGCCGATAAAAGTACGTCCGTTTTCTCCAAAAATGACTACATCATAATTTATTTTTGGATATATTTCACTAAACGACTGATTCATTTTCTGGATGGCAAGCAGCTGACCAAGTCTGTCCACACTGGTGTATTTTGAATTAATAGTAAAATATCCTTCAACGGCAGAGCTGTCCTCAATCAGGGACAATGTGTTTTCTATATTGTCATTCAGCGTTTCAAAATCACTTTGAATTTTCTTTAGTACGACTGCGTTTGATTTGTTAAAAAGCTCGATGTAGACATTTTTTGAACGATAATAAATAAAGGTTGAAATAACGATTGCCTGTGCACACAATGCAACAATAATGATAATCAGAAGCTTGGTAAACAGCTCATACTCTTTAAATTTCTTTTTCATTTATTTAGCTTTCCTTTACGATAGTGAGATGGTGTGATCCCTGTCTCTTCTTTGAATACGCGGGAAAAATACCCCAGTTCTGTAAAGCCGACTTTGTTATAAATTTCAGATAGCGGCAGACTTGGATTCTTTAACAGTTCTTTTGCTTTCGTTATTCGGACTTTTTTTAAATACTTCGTAAAGTTTATTCCGTATTTTTCGGTAAAGAGGGTAGAAAAATAACTGTATGAAAAATGAAATTTTTCAGAAATACTCTGCAAACTGATTTCCTCGTGATAATTTTCCTGAACATACTCATATACGAGTGTCAAAATCTCATAGCTGTCTGTTTTTGCCGGCGGAATAATTTCCATCAGCTGATAAATTGTCTGCGTAATAAGAAGTGAAAAATCTTCTAAACAGTCTGCATTTGACAGCTGCGAAGGGAGAGATAATTTCAATGCAGCGATCTTTTCATTTGCAGCATAGGTATCGTTCAGTGAATTAATCAATGCATAAAACTGATTGATTGTTTCATGTTTTAAATAAGAGGGTGTCAGCTTTAAATGAAGCAGAGTCAGAGTGTAGTTCTTGAGTTCTTCCAGTGCATGCAAGTAGTCTTTATTAACGATTGATGTCAGATACTTACTTGGATTATGGTCATAGGTTGGCTGCAGCATGGTTAAGTTATTTAACGGGATAATCAGCTCATTTTTATGATAAAACTTTTGCCCCTTTCCTAATTTCTGAATCGTTAAAAATGATTGATACAAATTATCTTGATCAAGCTGCGCTGAATAGATAAATAAACTGTTTTTGATATGCTTGTTTTCTTTTTGAAAGACGTTGATTAACAGAGAGAATTCTTTTTCGGAAGCCGTATTAATAAGAAATCCATAGTCATTTTTGTTTGTTTTAAATGAGAAAATGTCCAGTGATTTACTTGAATAGTTAACGCTTACTTTCTGTTTCTCGTTGTTTTCCCCGGATAGAGTAATTTCATCTTCTGTATAGATTAAAAAGAAGTGAGGATAGCTGAAGCTTTTTTGAGAAAGAGTTCGTTCTGTATGTATTCCTGAAAAATAATTACTGAGTTCTCTGCTGATTAGTTCTTCTTTGCTAAGTTCTTTTTTTACATTGTCCTTTGGTATTTTTTCTGAAAGTGCATTTAATGTGGACAGCAGTATATTGGGCGTTAGTTTTGGTTTCAACAGGTAGTCCGATACACCTTCCTTAAATGAATCTTTAACCAGGACAAAGTCATTATAGCTTGAGAGAACCAGTATTTTACTATTCGGTTTTCTTTTTTTCATTAGACCCGCCAGCTCAATTCCTGTCAGTTCAGGCATCATCAAATCTGTAATGACGATATCAACTGGATGCTCGTAAAAGAAATCGAGTGCTTCTAAAGAGCTTGAAAAGGCTCCGCTTAAATGGTAATTGTGTTTTGACCAGTCAATAATAGACGTTAATCCATGAAGAATTGTTTTTTCATCATCAATCAGCATGATATTATACACGTTTGCCACCTGCCTTCATTTTTCTGATAAATTAAAAATACTTCTAAAGAAGAGAGAAAGCAAGCTGATGAAATATTTAAATTTCACAAACTTAAGAAATTTTGGTGTAAGATCTCTTGATTTCTGTATAGTAAAAAGATGATAGGAACCGCTTTCTTTAGGTGTTTCAGTTTTATCATTCAACTTTTTTTCAGTACTGAATTTGTACTTTTTTCTTATTTTTGCACATTTTTTTGAACATTATCAAAAACGAAGTAAACGTTTTCTTATTCTGTTATGATGTACCTACACTTAAGTGAATCAATAAGAACAGGCGGGGGAAAAAATGAAAATCAAAAAACTATTTGTCAGCGCTGCAGCTTTTGCATCAGCAGCTCTACTATTGGCTGGCTGCAGCAGTAATGGATCAGAGAATACAAGTACAGACAATGAAGTTACAGTCTGGGCATGGGATGAAACATTCAACATTGAAGCAGTGAATCAGGCAAAAGAGGTTTATAACGATGAAGATGTGGAGGTTGAAGTTGTGACCATGTCACAGGATGATATCGTGCAGAAGTTGAATACGGCGCTGGCAAGCGGAAACACCGATGGACTTCCGAATATTGTTCTGATAGAGGATTATCGAATTCAAGGGTATCTAACCTCTTATCCGGATGCATTTGCAGATCTCTCAGATATTGTAAATGAAGAGGACTTTGCCTCTTATAAGTTTGCTGTAAATAAAGTAGATGACAAAATATATGGTGTACCGTTTGACTCAGGAATCACGGCTAATTTCTATCGAACAGACCTTTTTGAAAAAGCAGGATACACCGAAGAAGATGTTAATAACCTGACTTGGGATGATTATATTCAGGCTTCCAGAGATATTAAAGAAAAAACAGGAAAGAAAATTACCGAGGTGAATCCATCAGACTTGGGGCGTGTGCGGATGATTATGCAGGAAGCCGGCGAATGGTATACAGCAGAAGATGGGAAGACGGTAACAATTAAGGATAATAAATCTCTTAAGTATGGATTGGAATTATTTGCAGCATTACTTAAAGAAGATTTGGTTGAGCAGACCTCTGACTGGAATGCAGGTGTGACCGCAGTGCAATCAGGAGCAGTAGCATCCAGTCCAATCGGCGCATGGTATTCTTCAACAATTCAGGGGGCCGAAGATCAATCAGGTAAATGGAAAGTTGCTCCTATCCCATCACTACCAGAAGGAATGCAAGCAGCTCAAGCGTCAAGCTTAGGCGGAGCAGGTTGGTATGTTATTAAAGGGGTGTCGGGAGAAGAAAATGCAAAAGATTTTCTCCAAAAAACATTTGCTGCCAATGAAGAGTTGATGGGTACGTTGGCTGAGAAAATTGGTTTGGTTTCCACTATGCTGAGTGCCACTGACCAGCCGGCCTATCAGGAAGCTTCAGAGTTTTACAGCGGGCAAAAAGTGTTTGAAGATTTTTCTGCATGGACAGCGGATATTCCGGAAGTTAATTACGGGGATCAGACCTATGCGATTGAATCTGTTGTAGCTGAAGCGCTGCATCGCATTATTAATGGTGAAGATACAGATACTGTTTTAGCAGATACACAAAAGCAAGTAGAAGCACAGCTGGCAAATTAAAAAGGTCGTGCCAAAGCTTCTCCATGCTTCGAGGATCGGAACGAAGTGAGAACCGTAGACGCAGAAGTTGTCTCTTCGGAAATAAGTCGAACTATACTGAAAATATGAGTAGCTATTTTCGTATATTCCGACTTATTTCTTGAGACAGAACACTTCTGTCACAACCTCACCTACCCTGCTTGAAGCTTTTCGCATTTTCAGTATCTAAGTAGAGACTATGTTGTATCAGCTCTGCAAAGCAATTGCTTTGTGTTTCAGCAGGTCTGGTTTATTTATGAAGAGGCGACTTCAGGAACACCGTTTATTTATTTTTTAGCTATTTTACATAATAGATTCTGATAAATGTCTGCAGCAGACTAAGTATACATCTTTGTGTATCAACAAGCTGCGAACAAATTGCTGTCACCTGATGATTATATTTGTTGAAGAAAGAGGAAGAAAAATGAGAAAGAAAGACTTATTCAAAAATGGTAATGCCTTTTTGATTCTCCCGGTAATATTGATTTCACTAATGGTATTTATTCCAATGATTTTAGCACTGCTTACATCCTTTCAAAGCGGAACACCCGTTAACATGAGCTTTAACGGACTTGGGAACTATCAGCGTCTGCTTACTGATGCAACCTTCAAAAAAGCTTTTTTTAACACATTTCTTTATTTACTTGTTCAGGTTCCGATCATGCTGTTTCTGGCATTGTTTATTTCCAATTTTTTAAATGACAAAAAACTGAAGTTCAAGGGATTGTTTCGTACAGCTATCTTCTTACCCTGCATTACTTCAATGGTTAGCTACTCCCTGATTATGAAAAGTCTATTTTCACAGTCCGGACTGGTAAATAATTTACTGCTGAGCATTGGGCTGATTGATTCGCCTATCGGCTGGCTTACTGATCCGGTTTGGGCAAAAGTTCTGATCATTATTTCCATCACATGGCGTTGGACAGGCTATAATATGATTTTTTTCCTTTCAGGTATGCAAAATATTGATCCAGAAATATATGAAGCGGCTGATATTGATGGAGCTTCCAAATGGCAGCAGTTTATTCGTGTAACAATTCCTAATTTGAAGCCGATTATCTTATTCACATCCATAACATCAACAATTGGAACGCTGCAGCTGTTTGATGAAGTTCAGAATATTACAGGCGGAGGTCCGGCAAATGCCACCGCGACATTATCACAATATATTTACAATTTAAGTTATAAATTTACACCGAATTTTGGTTATGCGGCAGCAGTATCCTTTGTGATCGTTGCATTTATCGTCATTCTGTCGATTATCCAAACAAGAGTGGGGAGAGAAGGCTAATGGAATCTGGAACAACTATACGTGAAGTATCTGCAACAACCAAGAAAGTAAAACGAAATGTGAAAGATTCTCTACTGACTGGCTTTAAGTATTTAGTCTTGAGTATTGTTTCATTTATTTCAATTTTTCCTTTTGTCTGGATGATTTTGGGAATGACGAATACACCAGTAGATATTACTGCAGGTAAAATCAAAATTGGGAACAACTTGATGATCAATTTTCAAAATTTATTTTCAAATGATTTAAACTTCGCCCGAGCTTTGTGGAATTCTGCGGTGATTGCTGTGATTACAACCGTTCTGGCTTTGCTTATTTCATCTATGGCCGGCTACGGATTCGAAATTTATCATAGTAAAAGAAAAGACAGGCTGTTCAATATTCTTCTGTTGTCTATGATGGTGCCTTTTGCGGCATTGATGATACCTTTGTATCGGATGTTTTCAAACTTGAATGGAACATTTTTGGGGATAAACAGTATCTTTGTGGTTATTCTGCCTTCAGTTAGTACTGCTTTTCTGATTTTCTTCTTCCGCCAAAATGTTAAATCATTTCCTAAAGACTTGGTGGAAGCAGCACGTCTGGATGGCTTAAATGAATTAAGTATCTTTTTCAGAGTGTACATGCCCACCGCTAAAAATACTTATGCGGCTGCAGCGATTATTACCTTTATGAGCAGCTGGAATAATTATTTATGGCCGTTAGTTGCATTGCAGTCACCTGATAAGCGTACAATTCCTTTGGTGTTGTCCGCAATGGGGGCTTCTTACACGCCAGATTATGGAATGATTATGACCGGGTTGGTCATTGCGACGTTACCGACAGCAGTTGTCTTTTTTGTTCTGCAAAAGCAATTTGTTCAAGGAATGATCGGCTCTGTGAAATAAAAGAAATCAACTTTAATACTTAATGTGTCAATTTGCAAGAAGAGCTGGTTTCAGTTGTATGGAAGTTATTTCTACTGTAAAAAAAGTTTTCCTTCTTTGTACTGGCAGAAGGGTGGCGTAGATGTACAGAAATAGTAGTGATAGTTTTTGGCTATCACTGCTATTTTTTTCTTATCAGTCTACAAGCAAAAAAATAGCCTGTTTTTCTTTTAATCAGTTAGAATGAGTGTATCACTGAATTTCAATTCAGGGCAGCTGCTGAAGAGTTGCTGCCGGGAACCTTTACTTCCTTAGATGGACTTGTCATTAACATAATTTAATTTAGGAGGAGTAAAAAATGACAACACTCATCACAGTTTTAGTGGTTCTTGCATTTCTCGGCGTTGTCTATGCCTTTTATCGGATGCAGGCAAAACACTTAAAATTTTCTACTCGTGTTTTTGCAGCTCTGGGTGTAGGAATCGTGTTAGGTGCAATTATTCAAGTTGCCTTTGGTACAGCCAGTGATGTTACATCTCAGGCAATGTCATGGATTGGTATTATTGGAAATGGCTATGTGGCATTGCTGCAAATGCTCGTGATCCCATTGGTATTCGTTTCTATTGTAGGAGCATTTACTAAAATGAAAGAGTCAAGCAAGCTGGGAAAAATCAGCTTCAATGTTTTGGCTACTTTACTTGGAACAACAGCAGCGGCTGCCTTGATCGGCTATGGCAGTACTATATTATTCGGTCTTCAAGGTGCTCAGTTTACAGAAGGAACGGCTGAAGCGGCTCGTATCGCTGAACTGGCAACCAGACAGGAGACCATTGAAAATTTATCAATTCCTGATCAGATCTTATCTTTCATCCCCCGAAATGTTTTTGCTGATTTTGCAGGAACACGTGCAACCAGTACTATTGGTGTCGTGATCTTTGCTGCTTTCGTAGGTATCGCATTCCTTGGAGTGAAGAAAAAAGCTCCGAAAGAAGCTGAATTTTTTGCGAACTTAATCGATAGCTTATATAAAATAACTATGAGAATTGTAACTTTAGTTTTGAGACTGACTCCATACGGCGTTCTGGCATTGATGACCAATGTCGTTGCTACGAGTGATTTTGAAGCAATTTTAAACTTAGGAAAATTTGTAGTGGCATCTTATGCAGCATTGATTGTTGTCTTTCTGCTGCATCTGGTTATTCTGGCAGTAATTAAGGTTAATCCGTTGAATTATTTGAAGAAAGCCTTCCCTGTTTTAAGCTTTGCTTTTACTTCAAGATCAAGTGCGGGCGCATTGCCTTTAAATATTGAAACACAAACAAGAGCATTGGGCGTGGATGAAACAACAGCAAATTTTGCGGGCAGCTTCGGATTGTCGATTGGTCAAAATGGCTGTGCCGGTGTCTACCCTGCAATGCTTGCGACAATTGTTGCACCAACAGTGGGAATTGATGTATTCAGCTTAGAATTCGTATTGATGCTGGCAGCAATCGTAACAATCAGCTCATTTGGTGTTGCGGGAGTCGGCGGTGGTGCAACCTTTGCCTCTTTGATCGTTCTTGGTGCAATGAATCTGCCTGTAGCGATCGTTGGTTTGGTTATCTCAGTTGAACCTCTGATTGACATGGCAAGAACAGCAGTAAACGTTAGTGATAGTATGGTAGCCGGAATGGTAGCCAGCTCCAATATTGGTCATTTAGATCGATCTGTTCTTGCAGATGAAGAACTGGTTGTAGAAGCTAAATAAAAAAAATTAAAGCCATGATCGGGTCAAACAGGAAACCGATCATGGTTTTTTATATTGAAAAAATGTTTTAATCTTCAATAAAAAAGATAACGCAGTCTCACCGTCATAATAGTGAGTAATATACCCATTGCTGTCTACCAGCACAGTTAATTTCATCTTTTTTCCTCCTAAAACTAATCAAAATGATGTTGTTCAAGCAGAACATAAGTTAAAATAAGATGTATAGAAAAATAAGAATCATTTTGGAGGGACTAGTTAGATGTTTACCAGTCAAGTAAAAATAATGCTCTATGTAAATAATGTCAGTGAATCAAGTGAATTCTGGCAAAGTATCGGATTTGTAGAATTGGAAAGAGATGCTGTTGATGGAACGCTGGTTGTGGAGATCGCACCAAGTGCAGATTCTTCTGCCAAAATTGTTTTGTATGAACTGGCATTTATTCAAAAGCACTCTCCTGAAGTAGCAGGCAACACGCCATCACTGATGTTTTTCAGCGAGGATATTACAAAGCTGTATAAAAAAATGAAGGAGGCTCATGTAACAGTGGGGGAAATAGTGCAATTGCCCGGCGGTGAGCTGGTTTTTAACTTTTCAGATAATGATGGGAATTATTTTGCAGTGTCGGGAGAATAGAATATAACTCATGAGAGGGCGAAATTCGTTCTCTTTTTTGTTCGTAAATAAAGCAGCTGATTGTGCGGCATTCCACAAGCATCAAACTGGCATTCTGTTTTTTTCTTTTTATATAATGAATTGGAATGAAATGAAAAGAGGGAAAGAAATGAAGTACCAAGTAGTCTTATATTATCAATATACAACGATTGAAGATCCGGAGCAGTTTGCCAAAGAGCATCTTGCCTTCTGTAAATCATTAAATTTAAAAGGAAGAATTCTTGTTGCCCGCGAAGGCATCAATGGTACTCTTTCCGGAACGACAGCTGAAACGAATAAATACATGGAAGCAATGCTTGCTGATGAGCGCTTTAAGGATACTTTTTTTAAAGTGGATCAGGCGGAAGAACATGCATTTAAGAAAATGTTTGTTCGTCCAAGAAAAGAGCTGGTTGCTTTGAATTTGGAAGATGATATTAATCCGTTAGCTTTGACTGGCAACTATTTAGAGCCAGAAGAATTTCGCGAAGTATTGATTGATGAAAATACCATTGTATTGGATGCCAGGAATGATTATGAATATGACCTTGGTCATTTTCGTGGTGCTGTGCGTCCGGATATTCGCAATTTCCGTGAGCTTCCTCAATGGATTCGTGACAACAAAGAGCAATTTATGGATAAAAAAATCGTCACTTACTGTACAGGCGGCATTCGTTGTGAGAAATTTTCCGGCTGGCTGCTGAGAGAGGGCTTTGAGGACGTAGCGCAATTACATGGAGGTATTGCCAATTATGGGAAAAATCCAAAAACTCAGGGTGAATTTTGGGATGGAAAAATGTACGTATTTGATGAACGAATCAGTGTAGAAATTAACCATGTGGACAAACAGGTTATCGGGAAGGACTGGTTTGACGGAGCTCCCTGTGAACGCTACATCAACTGTGCAAATCCTTACTGTAACAGACAGATTCTTTCTTCTGTAGAAAATGAAGAGAAGCACTTAGGCGGCTGTTCACCGGAGTGCAGCAGACATCCGGAAAATCGTTATGCTGCGAAACACCAGTTAACAAAAGAGCAAGTTGCTGAACGACTGTCTTTGATTGAGTTAGGCGTCTAAAAAGAGAACAATGAAGGATAAATCGGAAAGAGCGGTTTATCCTTTTTTTGCTTGAAAACACTAATGATTTCAGTTATTAAGTTATTTTTGTTCGGAATTCTTGTTGACTGAATCAAAAAAATCAAGTATAGTGAACCCAACAACATAGGTTAGACGCATTGAAAAGAAGAGTACAAGCTGCTGAATTTTAAAAGAGAGCTTCGACTGGTGAAAAGAAGCAGAGGAATCAGCTTGGAAGATGGTCTTTGAGCAGATGATCGTGAGTCTGAGGATAAGCGGTCAGCGGGAATGCCCGTTACAGCATGACAGTAATGACAGAAAAGGGAATTTTGTCTTACTGACTGAGGCTGTTCTTATAAGGGAGCAGTGAATTAAGGTGGTAACACGGAGTATACGCTCGCGTCCTTTCGGCAACGAAAAGGCGGGAGCTTTTTTGTATACAAGCTGCATAGCCCGCTATCAAAAGACTGGCATGAACTCTTATATCTTTAATGCTGAAACATTAAGCGGACCAGAAATACAACTAAAAAATGATGGAGGGAAAAAGAATGGAATTTGAAACGAAGTGTCTGCATGCAGGCTATCAACCGGGAAATGGAGAGCCGAGAGTGGCTCCCATTGTTCAAAGTACAACGTATACGTATGACTCTACAGAAGAAATTGGCAAATTATTTGATCTGGAAAAGGCTGGGTATTTTTATACTCGTCTGGCTAACCCAACGACAAATGCAGCAGAAGAAAAGATTGCGGCACTGGAAGGCGGAGTTGCGGCATTGTGTACTTCTTCCGGTCAGGCAGCAACATTTTTTGCAATTCTGAATATTCTTGAAGCGGGAGACCATCTGATTTCTTCTTCCTATGTGTATGGCGGGACGTTTAACCTACTCGCTCATACGTTCAGAAAAATGGGTATCAAAGTTACATTTGTTGATCAGACAGCAACCTTGGAAGAGTTGAAAAAAGCGGTTCAACCAAATACAAAAGCAGTTTTTGCTGAAACGATTGCCAATCCTGCCATGCATGTTTTGGATATTGAGAAATTTGCCAAGCTGGCACATGATGCAGAGGTACCGTTTATTATTGATAATACATTTGCTACCCCTTATTTTTGTCGCCCAATTGAATATGGTGCAGATATTGTGATACACAGTACGACAAAATATTTGGATGGTCATGCAGTTCAGACTGGTGGAGTAATTGTTGACAGCGGGAAATTCAATTGGAGTAATGGAAAGTTTCCTCAGCTCAGCAAGCCTGATGTGACGTACCATAATTTGGTCTATACTGAGACATTTGGACCGGCTGCTTATATTACCAAAGCTCGTGTGCAGCTAATGAGAGATATTGGAGCGACTCCCTCTCCTCAAAACTCATTTTTGCTGAATTTGGGAATGGAAACTTTACCTGTACGGATGGATCGTCATTATGAAAATGCATTAGCAGTAGCGAAATTTTTAACAGAGCAAAATGCTGTATCTTCTGTTATTTATCCTGGATTGGAAACTGATGTGAATTATGAACTAGCTCAAAAATATGTTCCAAACGGGTTGTGCGGAGTTATCTCGTTTGAAATTGCAGATGGAAAAGAAGTAGCAGCTAAGTGGCTTGATTCATTGGAACTTGTTTCTTTGGAAGTACACGTAGCAGATATTCGAACCTGTGCGCTGCATCCTGCAACATCTACACATCGTCAGTTATCTGATGATGAACTAAGTAATGCAGGCATTTCTCCAGGACTGATTCGTATTTCCTGCGGGATTGAAAATGTGAAGGACATTCTGACAGATTTGCAGCAGGCCTTTGAAAAGCTGGAGGCATAGGTGATGCCGATAAAACTGGTTGACAGCTTCCCGGCGAAGCAAGTATTGGAAAAAGAAAACATTTTTGCCATAGATAATGAACGGGCCTCTACACAGGATATCCGACCATTAAAGCTCTTGATTCTAAACCTGATGCCCAATAAAATTGATACAGAAATTCAGCTTCTTCGATTAATCAGTCAAAGTCCTTTGCAAATAGATGTTGATTTTTTGAAAATTTCTTCTCATGAACATAAAAATACCAGCCTGCATCATTTGTCACAATTTTATCTGGCATTTGATGAGATTAGGAACAGAACTTACGATGGAATGATTATTACCGGTGCACCAGTAGAACAGCTGCCGTTTAAAGAAGTAAATTACTGGGATGAACTGGTGGAAATCATGGATTGGAGTCAGACAAATACAACTTCGGTCATTCATATCTGCTGGGGTGCACAGGCAGCCCTGTATCATCACTATGGCGTAGAGAAAACTGCCTATGATAAAAAGCTGTTTGGTATTTACAGTCAGACACCAAAAGAAAATCATCGTTTGTTCAGAGGATTTGATGACCGCTTTAATACGCCTCAATCCCGGTACACAGGCATCAATGAAGGACAGATTGATGAGAAGTGTTTACGGATAATGGCAGCAAATGAAGAAATTGGGGCAACGATTTTAATTTCCGAAGATGATCATAATATCTTTTTGCTGGGTCATTTTGAGTACGATACGGATTCTTTAACACAGGAATATCTGCGTGATCAGGAAAAAGGCATGGACACTGCAATACCTAAAAACTATTTTGTAGATAACCAGCTGGATAAAGGAGTCATCAACACATGGCGTGGACACGCGCATTTACTCTACCATAATTGGCTGAACGATGTCTATCAGCTGACGCCATATGAGTTGAATCAGATCCTCAGTGAGCAAAAAGAACGTTTAATGATGTGAAATGAATAATAATAAAAGGAGAAGCTGAATTTTCGGCTTCCCTTTTTTTTTAATAAAATGACCTGTATAATTAAAAACGGTAAAAATTTGGTAGTAAGAGGTGAAAGCATGGAAAAGCTATTTGTCAGTCCATCAAAATACGTTCAGGGGAGAGACCTTCTTAGGAGAAGTGGACCGTACATTCAAACATTTGGGAATAATGCCCTGATTTTGACGGATGAGTTTGTCTGGACGCTTGTTGGAGAATCGTATGATCAGCAGCTGACTAGTGAAGGATTGAAGGTAGCACACATTATTTTTAATGGAGAATCTTCTGAAAAAGAAATACAACGTATTATTAATGAAATGACTGAAACGAGTAGTGAGGTTTTACTTGCACTAGGAGGAGGTAAAGTCATTGATGCGGGGAAAGCAATCGCGGATCAATTGAATATACCAATTGTGGTTATACCGACAACGGCATCTACTGATGCGCCAACTTCTTCAGTATCTGTGTTATATGAGGATGATGGCCGCTTTAAGACCTATGCTTTGTACCAAAAAAATCCTGATCTTGTTCTTGTTGATACTGAAATAATTGTAAATGCACCTGTTCGGACATTGATAGCAGGGATTGCAGATGGTTTGGCCACCGGAGTTGAAGCAAGATCTGTTTGGAAAAATCATGGCGTTAATGTTCTGGGGCAAAAACCAACATTCACAGCACTGGCGATTGCTGAGAGATGTGAAGATGTTTTATTTACCTATGGACTCCAGGCTGTTGAAGATAATAGAAAAAGACGAGTTACAGATGCCTTTGAAGCAGTTGTAGAAGCAAATATTTTAATGAGCGGTCTTGGTTTTGAAAGCGGCGGCCTTTCAGCTGCTCATGCTCTGCATAACGGCTTTTCAGCTATCAAGGGAAAAGTCAATTTGTTGATGCACGGGGAGAAAGTGGCCTTCACAACACTTGTTCAGCTTGTTTTAGAGGAACAGCCGACTGAAATGCTGACAAGATACATTGACTTGTTCAGTGAATTGGGACTGCCAATCAATTGTCGAGGAATGGGACTGGATTTTAAAGATGAGAAACAGCTTGGTTTGATTGCCGAGCAGTCTCTATCAGATGGAGACTGCCTGAAGCAGCAGCCGCGAGTTGTAACAAAACGAGAGATTGTCAGAGCGATTCAGGCGCTGGATGTCTTTGTAGAGAATAATTACGCATAGAATAATGAAGAAAACAAAGTAACTTGAGGAGGTTGTGACAAAGCTTCTCCATGCGACGAGTAACCGCAGGAGCATGTACACGAACTTAAATGCGACGAGTAACCGCAGGAGCATGTATACGAACTTAAATGCGATGAGTAACCGAAGGAGCATGTATACGAACTTAAATGCGATGAGTAACCGCAGGAGCACGTACATGAACTTAATAGCGACGAGTAACCGAAGGAGCATGTATACGGACTTAAATGCGACGAGTAACCGAAGGAGCATGTACACGAACTTAAATGCGACGAGTAACCGAAGGAGCATGTACACGAACTTAAATGCAACGAGTAACCGAAGGAGCATGTATACGAACTTAAATGCGACGAGTAACCGAAGGAGCATGTATACGAACTTAAATGCGACGAGTAACCGCAGGAGCATATATACGAACTTAAATGCGACGAGTAACCGCAGGAGCACGTACATGAACTTAAATGCGACGAGTAACCGAAGGAGCATGTATACGGACTTAAATGCGACGAGTAACCGCAGGAGCAGATAAGTAGAACGATCTAGTTTGTCCCTCAAGGTCAACTTGGAAAAGAACTTCAATAAGTGATCGACCTACAAGTCCTTCTGTCCTCTTTAGTATGACAGGAAATAGCGTGTAGGTCGATCGTTTTTTTCTTTTCATTCTGTTTGGTGAGGGCGATAGCCCTCATGAGTGTTTGTCACAGGCTCTTTTACTTAAATTAGCAGGTTTTAAAGCACAAAAGCAGTTAAAAATAGTCTATTGAAACAAGTAAATTGAATTAAAAAGTATCTGTTTTTTTCTGGATAATGGTCTATATAGATTTTGAACCCAATTAAGCTGCCCAGAGAGGCTATGATAGTTTCAAGACCGCTGCTGCATTAAAAACTCTCCTGAGCAAGCCAATACTCAGGAGAGTTTACTCATCAAATATTCAACACTTTATTAAGGAAGTCTTTTGTCCGCTCATTTTGAGGAGATTCAAAAATTTGTTTCGGTGAACCATCCTCCAGAAAGTTTCCGCCATCGATAAACATTACCCGGTTCGCTACTTCTTTAGCGAAGCCCATTTCATGAGTAACGATAACCATGGTCATTCCCTGTTTTGCCAGCTTCTTCATAACATTCAGCACATCTCCAACCATTTCCGGATCAAGTGCAGAAGTTGGTTCATCAAACAGCATGATATCTGGGTTCATAGCCAGTGCTCGAGCAATTGCCACACGTTGCTTTTGGCCCCCTGAAAGAGATTTCGGATAGCTGTCCTTTTTATCAGCCAATCCGACCGTATCCAAAAGTCTCATTGCTTCCTCTTTCGCTTCCGCAGGAGACAGACGTCCCAAATCTACAGGAGCCAGAGTAATGTTTTCCAGTACAGATAAATGCGGGAACAGGTTAAAGTGCTGGAACACCATTCCAATATGCTGGCGGACTTTATTGATATCCGTATTTTTATCTGTCAGATTTGAACCGTCGATAATGATATCACCGCTTGATGCTTCTTCAAGCTGATTCAGGCAGCGCAGAAATGTACTTTTTCCAGATCCTGAGGGTCCGATGATACAAACAACATCGCCCTCGTTGATCGAAACATTGATATCATTCAATACAGTATTATCGCCGAATTTTTTCACCAAATGTTCAACAAGAATTTTTTCAGTCATTTATTTCACCCTCTTTTCAAGAACTTTTGCCAGTTTTGTTAATGATGTAATGAGTATCAGGTACATTACAGCAATTATTAAGTAAACCATGGTACTTTGAAGGTTGCGGGCAACAATAATTTTACCCGTCTGTAGTAATTCAATTAGACCAATTGCAGAAAGAATCGTTGTGTCCTTCAAAGAAATAACAAATTGATTTACGAACGAAGGAATCATAATCTTGATAGCCTGCGGCAGAATGATTTTTCGCATTGTTTTATTGTAGGACAGGCCTAAACTTCTGGAAGCCTCCATTTGTCCAACTGGCACAGCGTTAATTCCGCCCCGGACAATTTCTGAAATATAAGCACTGGCATTTAGGGTCAGTGTGATAATCCCAGCAATAAATACAGGAATGTTAAAGCCTAAAATACCTGGCAAGCCGAAATAAATAAAGAACGCAACTACCATTAGTGGAATTCCCCGAATAATATCTACATAAATTGTTGAGATTACACGTAAAGCTTTTACTGGAGAAACACTAAACAGACCGAAAATCACACCCAGAATTAACGCTAAAACAAAAGATATCAGTGTAAGCTGAACAGTCATCCATAATCCGCTTAACAGACGCTTCCAGTTATTTTTAATCATTCCGGAAAAGGTGGATTCATCTACAGTATTTTTGGTGCTGCCGTCTTTAATATATTTTC
This sequence comes from Enterococcus sp. CWB-B31, assembly GCF_020567645.1. NCBI lineage: Bacteria > Bacillati > Bacillota > Bacilli > Lactobacillales > Enterococcaceae > Enterococcus > Enterococcus sp. CWB-B31. The sequence continues at coordinate 10,337 of NZ_JAJDJW010000011.1, read as the reverse complement.
CAACAATTGTGTCGTACTCACCTGTTCGTTTTAATTCAGCCAAGCCTTCATTAAACATTTCAATTAATTCAGGATTTTTGCCTTTTTTTACAGCAAACCCGTAAGAGCCGCCTTCTTCACGTGGAATGGGTGTCGACAAAGCCTGCCCTTGAGCAATTCCATAACCGATTACCGGATAATCATCCATCATCGCAGCAATCTCGCCAATATCCAAAGAGCTGTACAAGGCATCTGTTGTATCCAGATATTTGATCTTGTATCCATATTTATCTTTATTCGCTTCAAGGAAGTCAGCACTCTCTGTCCCGATTTTTGCTCCAACTGTTTGATCTTTTAAATCTTCGTAGGAAGTTATAGAATCGTTGCCTTTTTTTACAGCAATTTGAATTCCGCTGTTGAAATAAGGAGTGGAGAAATCAAAGGATTTTTCACGTTCATCAGTAATGGTCATCCCTGCAATCATTCCGTCTGCCTGACCGGATTCCACAGCTTGAACTGCTGAACTAAACCCAATAAACTTAAACTCAATTGTAAAGCCCTGAAGTTGAGCAATTCGATTGATCAAATCAACATCGATTCCTTCGTATTCACCATCAGAATTTTGAAATTCGAAAGGCGCGAACGTTGAATCACTGGCAATTGTATACACATCTTTTTTAGGCTCAATTTGTTTCATTTCACCTTCAGCATCTTCAGAACCGGAAGAGATATACTCTGCAATGATTTTATCATAGGTGCCGTCTTCTTTTAGTTTTTCAAGTCCGTCGTTGAACATTTCGATCAGTTCAGGGTTTTGCCCCTTTTTCACAGCAAATCCGTAAGAACTGCCGGTTTCTTTTGCTCCAACCAGTTGAAGCTTTTGTCCATTTGTAATGGCATAGCCTAATACTGGATAATCATCAAAGATCGCATCGGCTTCACCATTTTGAAGAGCCTGATACAGACCGGTTGCATCATCAAAATTTTTAATGGAATAGCCATACTTGTCCTGATTTTTCTCAAGAAAAGCTGCACTTTCCGTTCCTACTTTGGCAGCAACTGTTTTACCATCTAAATCATCATAGTTCTCAATGGTATCATTTCCTTGTTTGACAGCCATTTGCAGGCCGCTGTTAAAATAGGACTCTGAGAAGTCAAAGGATTTTTTTCGTTCATCTGTAATACTCATTCCTGCGATCATTCCATCAATCTGTCCTGACTGTACAGCTTGAATGGCTGAGTCAAATCCAAGAGGCTTAAGATTCACTTTGAATCCCTGATCTTCTGCAATTGCATTCAGCAAGTCTATATCAATACCGATATATTCATCATTTGAATCCTGAAATTCAAATGGGGCGAATGTCAGATCTGTTCCAATATCATAAGTCTTTTCTTCTGCCCAGCTCGTACTGCCGTTCGTTAAAATGAGCAGACTTGCAATCATAGCAAATAAAGAAAATAAAAAGTGCTTCTTCTTCATACAAAATCCTCCTAAATAATTACATATTTAACAATTATATAGCAAAATCCATGAGAAAAACAATAAATTCGGTAAAGGTAAGAAAAAAAATAAAAAAATCTAACGTTTGATGTTAGGTTTTATGACAAGGTTAACCCACCTAGTTACTAATAATTTCTCCTTCTAAAAAGCTTTCAGCCGATGGGAAACATTTGAATACCTTCTATATATAATACATATAAGAACGGATAAAAAATTGAGATTATAGAAGTAGCGAAAATATGTTCGGTATGTTAAAATAATTCAGGGAGTAAGAAATTTACTCTTTTCCTTTTCTAGTGAGAAAATTACACGAGGGGAGCACAACTTATGATTGAGAGAAAAACCACCAATACATTTGAGTTAGTTTCAAAATATAAACCGGATGGGGATCAGCCGCAAGCAATCGCTCAGCTGATTGAGGGTGTTGAAGGCGGAGAAAAGGCTCAGATTCTTTTGGGGGCCACCGGAACTGGTAAAACATTCACAATTTCAAATGTCATTAAAGAGATTAACAAGCCGACATTAGTAATTGCTCATAATAAAACATTAGCTGGGCAGCTATATGGAGAGTTTAAAGAATTCTTTCCGAATAATGCAGTTGAATATTTTGTCAGTTACTATGATTATTATCAGCCGGAGGCTTATGTTCCTTCAAGTGATACATACATTGAAAAAGATGCCAGTATTAATGATGAGATTGATAAACTTCGTCACTCTGCAACCAGTGCTTTACTGGAGCGTAATGATGTGATCGTTGTTGCTTCAGTCTCTTGTATTTTTGGTTTGGGAGATCCAAAAGAATACAGTGAACAAATTGTTTCATTAAGAGCAGGTATGGAAATAGAAAGAGGGCAGCTGCTGAAAAGTCTTGTGGATATTCAATTTGAACGAAATGATATTGATTTCCAGCGGGGGCGTTTTCGTGTCAGAGGGGATGTTGTTGAGATATTCCCGGCATCAAGAGATGACCACGCGTTGAGAGTCGAATTTTTTGGAGACGAAATAGAGAGAATCCGAGAAGTGGATGCATTGACCGGGGAAATTTTAGGTGAAACGGAGCATGCGGTTATTTTCCCTGCAACCCACTTTGTTACAAATGAAGACCATATGGAACATGCAATCAGTCAGATACAAGATGAATTGGATGCTCGTCTGAAGGTTCTGCGGTCTGAAAATAAGCTGCTGGAAGCACAGCGTCTGGAGCAGCGAACCAATTATGATATCGAAATGATGCGTGAAATGGGGTACACCTCTGGGATTGAAAATTATTCCAGACATATGGATGGCAGATCAGAAGGAGAGCCTCCGTATACTCTGATAGATTTCTTTCCGGACGATTTTCTGCTGGTCATTGATGAATCGCATGTAACCATGCCTCAGGTACGAGGTATGTATAATGGCGACAGGGCAAGAAAGCAAATGCTCGTTGACTATGGATTCCGTCTGCCAAGTGCACTGGACAATCGGCCTTTACGTCTTGAAGAATTTGAGCAGCATGTCCATCAGGTTGTTTATGTATCTGCAACACCGGGACCTTATGAGTATGAACAAACAGATACTGTGATTCAGCAGATTATTCGTCCGACAGGGCTGCTTGATCCGGTGATTGAAGTTCGTCCGATTATGGGACAGATTGATGACCTTGTTGGTGAAATTAATGAGCGTATTGAAAAAAATCAACGGGTCTTTATTACGACATTAACCAAAAAAATGTCGGAAGACCTAACAGATTACTTTAAAGAACTTGGAATGAAGGTAAAGTATCTTCACAGTGACATTAAAACGATGGAACGAACCGAGATTATCCGTGATCTGAGGTTGGGAGAATTCGACGTCTTGATAGGAATTAATCTGTTGAGAGAAGGTCTGGATGTACCTGAGGTTTCATTAATTGCTATTTTGGATGCTGATAAAGAGGGATTCCTGCGAAGCGAGCGGTCGCTTGTCCAGACTATTGGACGGGCAGCGAGAAATGCGGATGGAAAAGTTATCATGTATGCGGATAAAATTACTGATTCCATGCAAAAAGCGATGGATGAAACGGCACGGCGGCGTTCTATTCAAGAACAATATAATGAAGAACATGGTATTGTTCCGAAAACAATCATTAAAGAAATCCGTGATCTGATCTCCATTTCCAAGGTTGCAGAAGAGGATGAAACTTATACAATCAGCAAGTCTTATGATAAGATGACGAAACAGGAAAAAGATGATTTGCTGATGCGACTGGAAAAAGAAATGAGAGATGCGGCCAAAGTGCTTGATTTTGAAGCTGCAGCTACATTAAGAGATACAATACTGGAATTGAAGGCTTCAAACTAGGAGGTAAAAGATGCAAAACGATAAAATTGTCATTCACGGAGCAAGAGCTCATAACTTAAAAAATATAGATGTAACAATCCCTAGAGATAAGCTGGTTGTAGTGACTGGTTTATCGGGGTCTGGAAAAAGCTCATTAGCTTTTGATACTTTATATGCCGAAGGACAGCGCCGATATGTTGAAAGTCTTTCAGCTTATGCCCGCCAGTTTTTAGGTCAAATGGATAAGCCTGATGTTGACAGCATTGATGGATTAAGTCCGGCCATTTCGATTGACCAGAAAACAACAAGTAAAAATCCGCGTTCAACAGTAGGAACAGTTACGGAAATTAATGACTATCTGCGTCTTTTGTTTGCTAGAATCGGTCATCCGATTTGCCCAAATGATCATATAGAAATTACCAGTCAGTCTGTGGAACAAATGGTGGATCGTGTTCTGGAACTGCCGGAACGAAGCAAAGTTCAGATTTTGGCACCGGTAATTGTAAAGAAAAAGGGTCAGCACAAAAAAGTATTTGAATCAATCCAAAAAGACGGTTATGTGAGGGCTCGTGTGGATGGAGAAGTTTATGATCTGAGTGAAGTGCCTGAACTTGAAAAAAACAAGAAGCATGATATTGCTATTGTTGTCGATAGGATTATTGTAAAAGAGGGTATTCGCTCCCGTCTCTTTGACTCACTTGAGGCAGCCCTCCGGCTTGCAGACGGCTATGCTTTAGTAGACGTAAACAGCAAGGAAGAATTGCTGTTCAGTGAACATTATGCATGCCCTTACTGTGGTTTTACTGTAGGAGAATTGGAGCCGCGTCTGTTCTCATTTAATGCACCATTTGGAGCCTGCCCGGATTGTGATGGGCTTGGAATGAAGCTGGAAGTAGATAAGGACTTAGTTATCCCCGATCCAGAAAAAACACTGAAAGAAGGAGCAGTTGCTCCATGGAATCCGATCAGTTCTCAATATTATCCTCAAATGCTGGAACAAGCAGCGCTCAGTTTTGGTATTGATGTGGATACTCCGTTCAGTGAATTGCCAGAAGAGCATCAGGATATTATTTTAAATGGTTCAAACGGAGAAGTATTCCATTTTCACTATGAAAATGATTTTGGCGGTGTTCGAGACGTAGACGTCCCTTTTGAAGGGGTACTAAAGAATATTAAACGCCGTTATCATGAAACCAATAGTGAGTTCACTCGGGAACAAATGCGTACTTACATGACCGAATTGCCTTGCGAAACATGTAAAGGATATCGTTTGAATCCGCAGGCACTGGCAGTGAAAATCAACGGGACCAGCATCGGTGAAGTCAGCGAGCTGACGATCAAAAAAGGGTTGCCGTTCTTTGATAAGCTGTCATTGTCTGAGCAGGAAGAGATGATCGCAAAACCTATCTTAAAGGAAGTCAGAGATCGTCTGACATTTCTGGAGAATGTCGGTCTGGATTATCTGACATTGAGCAGGGCTTCCGGTACGTTGTCCGGAGGGGAAGCCCAGCGGATCAGACTTGCAACGCAGATTGGCTCAAACCTTTCAGGCGTACTCTATATTCTTGATGAGCCGTCAATTGGACTTCATCAGCGGGATAATGATCGTCTGATTGCTTCATTAAAGAAGATGCGTGATCTTGGAAATACTCTGATTGTGGTGGAACATGATGAAGATACAATGAGGGAAGCAGATTATCTAATCGATGTTGGGCCTGGAGCTGGAGATCAGGGGGGACAGATTGTAGCTGCCGGCACTCCAAAAGAGGTTGCCAAAAATAAAAAATCATTGACTGGACAGTATTTATCAGGAAAGAAAAAAATCTCTGTTCCGGAAAAACGCAGAAAAGGAAACGGCAAATCAATTAAAGTGACTGGTGCTGCAGAAAATAATTTAAAAAATATTAACGTGGAATTTCCTTTGGGTGAATTCGTTGCTGTAACTGGTGTCTCAGGTTCCGGTAAAAGTACATTGGTAAATCAAATTTTGAAAAAAGCTTTGGCACAAAAAATTAATCGAAATTCAAATAAACCAGGTAAACATAAAAATGTCACAGGATATAAGCATATCGAAAAGGTTATTGATATTGATCAGAGTCCGATCGGCAGAACTCCGAGAAGTAACCCGGCAACATATACCAGTGTATTCGATAACATTCGTGATCTGTTTGCAAAGACAAATGAAGCAAAAGTCCGTGGATATAAAAAGGGCAGATTCAGTTTCAATGTTAAAGGCGGAAGGTGTGAAGCTTGCCGGGGAGACGGTATTATAAAAATCGAAATGCATTTCCTGCCGGATGTTTATGTTCCATGTGAAGTCTGCCATGGAAAACGTTATAACTCTGAAACTCTCGATGTTCATTATAAAGGAAAAAATATTTCAGATATACTTGAAATGACTGTGGAAGATTCGGTTGAGTTCTTCCAACACATTCCGAAAATTCATCGAAAGCTTCAGACGATATTAGATGTTGGTTTAGGCTATGTAACATTGGGACAACCTGCAACCACACTTTCCGGGGGAGAAGCACAGCGGATGAAACTGGCCAGTGAGCTTCATAAAATATCCAACGGAAAGAATTTCTATATTTTAGATGAACCAACTACGGGACTCCATACAGATGATATTTCTCGCTTGCTGAATGTTTTGAATCGTCTTGTTGATACAGGAAACACAGTGTTGGTTATTGAACATAATCTGGATATGATTAAGTCAGCAGACCACGTAATCGACCTAGGACCTGAGGGTGGAGAAGGCGGAGGTACCATTGTAGGAATAGGGACTCCAGAAGATATTGCTGAAATAAAAGAGAGCTATACAGGGCAATATCTGAAGAGCGTTCTTTAGAATTGGTATACTCCATTTTCAGTTTGTTTATATTTATTTTAGTCAAACAAATAATTATTAAGGATTCTTTTAGTTTCCTTGATTTAAATCTTTATTTAAGGTAAAATTTATTTAATGAAGATAAGTTATGGGTGTGAATTGGTCTATAACTTTCTCTCTATAAATAATCCGTTCAAAAAAGAAAAAGGAACATCTCTTAACTTTAGTAGGGGGTGTTCCTTTTTCTTTTTTAATTAGAATCTAAAAAGAGAAAAAATTATTAGAATATTAAGTGAGTAGTTGAATTATTGAAACACCATCCGAAAGATTGTTTTAGCTTGGATTGTGACAATCCAATTCTAAACATTAACTATCTTGGCATAATTGATGCAGTTTAATTTGGTTGCTTATTACAAAGGTAGAAGCTGTCTCTTTTATTGTTTGAAAAATTATTTATTTTCTATAATTTTCTGGTTAGATTTCTTTATAAATGCATGGACTCCCAATGTAAAAAATATTTATCCTGTAATTTATTTCATAAAGATTAATCAATACGATGTTTGCAAAGAGAAATCGTTAGAGAAAAATTCATTTATCAAAAGGATCAGACATAAAAGCTTCCTTTGACACGCCCGGAATGTTATAATTATTAAAATGTCCTCAAAGGAGTCGATTTTATGGCAGATAATTTAGAATTAATAATAATTACAGGAATGAGCGGTGCCGGCAAGACGGTGGCTGTTCAGTGTTTTGAAGATATGGGGTATTTTTGTATCGATAATATGCCGCCAAGCTTAATCCCTAAATTTTGGGAGCTAATTAAAGAATCAGGAAAAGTAACGAAAATTGCTTTAGTCGTCGATTTAAGATCACGAACCTTTTTTAGAGAAATACAAAATATGCTTGTTGAAATAGAAAATACGAATCTGATTGATACGACTGTTATGTTTTTAGATGCAACAGATGAAGAACTAGTTTCGCGCTATAAAGAAACAAGACGAACTCATCCATTAGCAATGGATGGACTGATTACAGAAGGTATCAGAAAAGAACGGGCGATTCTGGAAGAAATTAAGGGAGATGCTCAACTGGTTATTGATACAACCAATCTATCTCCCCGCCAGTTAAGGGAAAGAATTAACCAGGAATTCAAATCCAGAGCTACCCATGAGTTTCGTCTGGAATTTGTGTCATTTGGATTTAAATATGGCTTGCCAATTGATGCGGATATCGTCATTGATGTTCGTTTCTTACCAAATCCTCACTATATTCCTGAACTGCGTCCCTTAACTGGAATGAATCAGTCGGTCTATGATTATGTGATGAGCTTTCCGGAAACAGAAGAATTTTATACAAAATTTGTTGATTTGCTGGAGTTTGTTATTCCCGGCTATAAAAAAGAAGGGAAGTCAAATGTGACAATTGCCATTGGCTGTACAGGAGGTCAACACAGGTCAGTTGCTCTGACTGAACGCATTTCCCGCAAGCTGGCAGAAGAGTATCATGTGAATGTGACTCACCGTGATAAAGATAAACGGAAAGAGACGGTGAATCGATCATGAAAACCTATCGGATTCGAAAACCTAAAATTGTAGTCGTTGGCGGCGGAACTGGTCTGCCGGTTATTCTGAAAAGTCTCCGAAATCAGGGAGCGGATATTACTGCAGTTGTCACTGTCGCAGATGACGGCGGCAGCAGTGGGGAAATCAGAAAATCAATGAACCTGACACCGCCCGGAGATTTAAGAAATGTATTGGTGGCACTTTCGGATATGCCTCAATTATATGAAGATATTTTTCAGTATCGCTTTAACAAACAAGATAAATACTTTGCCAATCATGCCATTGGTAATTTGATTATCGCAGCTATTTCGGAAATGAGAGGCAGTACTTATGAAGCGATTCAGCTGCTTTCAAAGATTATGCATGTTGACGGCCATATTTATCCTTCATCAGAACGCCCGCTGACCCTGCATGCTGTTTTTAAAGATGGAACAATTGCAGTTGGAGAATCCAATATTGCCGTGGATCGAAAAACGATTGATCATGTTTTTGTTTCAAATACCAATGATGAAGAGCAGCCAAAAGCTGCACGAAAAGTGGTGAAAGCAATTGAAGAAGCAGATATGATTGTTTTAGGTCCCGGGAGCTTATTCACAAGTATTCTGCCGAATCTGGTCATCAGTGAAATAGGCGATGCCATCCTCCGAAGGACAGGTGAAGTTGTCTATATTTGTAACATTATGACTCAGAAGGGTGAAACAGAGCACTTTACAGATGCAGATCATATCAGAGTTCTTCATAATCATTTGCAAGAAAAGTTTGTAGATACGGTGCTTGTAAACACGGAACCAGTCCCGGAAAATTATATGGATTTTGATGTTTATGATGAATATCTTGTACAGGTCAGGCATGATTTTCAAGGGCTGAGAAATGAAGGCTGTCGTGTCATTTCCACAGATTTTCTTAAGCTGAGAGACGGAGGCGTTTTTCATGATGGAGATAAAGTGGTTGAAGAATTGTTTCGTATTGTGTTTGGAGCGAAGTACTAAAAAATGGAGTAGTTGTATAGAAGGAAGGGATGTTTCATGTCATTTGCATCAGATGTGAAAAAGGAACTGACCACATTGGAAGTGCATCGGGAACATGCAAGGGCTGAGCTCGCTGCATTAATTCGGATGAATGGTTCCTTAAGTCTGGTTAATCAGCAGTTTGTTTTGAATGTTCAAACGGAAAATGCTGCGATTGCCAGAAGAATCTATTCTTTATTGAAAGATCATTATAATGTCCGATCAGAGTTGCTGGTGAGACGAAAAATGAAATTGAAAAAGAATAATGTTTATATTGTACGATTGAAACAAGATACGAATTCTGTTCTTTCGGATTTGAATATTATGGATGGCATGATGTTTCAAGACCATGTATCAGATGAAATTGTGGGCAATGCACAAAAAATGCGATCTTATTTAAGAGGTGCTTTTATGGCCACAGGCTCGGTGAATAATCCTGAAACCAGCAGATATCATTTGGAAATATTTTCCACTTATGAAGAGCACAACAATGACATCTGTGATATGTTGAATTACTATGATCTTAATGCACGAACATTGGAGCGCAGAAGCGGTTATATTTCCTATTTAAAAGGAGCTGAGAAGATAGCTGATTTTCTGACTTTGATTGGTGCAACAAATTCCATGTTAAAATTTGAAGATGTCCGTATCGTACGGGATATGAGGAATTCTGTTAATCGACTGGTAAACTGTGAAACAGCAAATCTAAATAAAACGATTGATGCTGCGTCCAAACAAATCGATAATATTAAGTACATTCAACTAACTGTTGGACTACAGGCTCTGCCTGATAAATTACAGGAAATTGCTGAGCTGCGTTTGGAGCATCCGGAGGTCAGCCTAAAAGAACTGGGAGAAATGATTCCTTCAGGAGCTATTTCGAAGTCCGGCATCAACCATCGAATTCGAAAAATTAACGAATATGCAGACAAATTAAGGGCAACCAGCTAAATCGAGTGAATTGAGAAAATGAATCAATGATTGAATAGCAATCTTAAATTTATAAGAGAACAGATTGAATAGAAGCTGTCTGAGGTTGTGACAAACACCCATGGCGGTTCCCGCCACCAAACAGAATGAAAACAAAAAAAGAATCGACCTACAGCCCATTTCCTGTCATACTGAAACTGACAGGAGTGGCTTGTAGGTCGATTACTTAT
>NZ_JAJDJW010000010.1:0-121022 GCF_020567645.1 Enterococcus sp. CWB-B31 | reverse complement strand
AGTCGTGAGTAATTGTGGTGCTAGCGGGAGACCTTTCTTCAGTGGGCCTTTCAGGCTCTGGCCGGTAATAGAGGCTTTCAGCCGCAGAGCAAACCTCCAGTTCACACTGGAGGTTTTGATTGGAGACATGACAGATTTAAAATTCACATCAAACTATCTTTGTTCCATGTGCTTCTTTGATGTTTAGTGCGTCTGTTATCTGTTGGATATTTTGAGTGTTGATTCCGCCACCGGGTAAAATGATGATTCTGTCTCCTGCATAATCAATTAGTTCTTTCAAATGAGGAAGATTTTCTTCAATTGGGGTTCCTGTAGGTCCGCCGTGAGTTAAGATTCTTTGAACCCCATGCTCGGCCAGCCAGTCAATGGCTTTAAATTGATTTTCTTTACTTAGGGAATCAAAAGCCATATGGAAGGTAATTTGCAGCCCTTCTGATGTTTCAATGAGTAATTCAAGTGCTTCTTCATCTAACTGATTTTCAGCTGTCAGACAGCCAAATACAACGCCGTCTGTGCCGATTTTTTTTGCTTCGATTAAATCAGTATGCATAATTTTTAATTCAATGTCATTATAAACAAAATCACCGCCACGCGGTCGAATCATTGTCATGACAGGTATAGAGTGCTCTCCAGCATAATTGAGTACCTCTTCAATAACACCGGTACTTGGAGTAGTACCGCCTACAGCCAGATTGTCGCAGAGTTCTATTCTGCCGGCACCGTTTCTAATTGCTGTTGGAATATCAGTGAAGTTTTCTGCACAAAATTCTTTAATCATTTTTTATATTGCTCCTTTGCTGTTTATATTCTTTTGCTAATCAAGATGAACGAGCCCTTTTCCTAGTAGGAATACTGAGCAAGACTGGATGAGATGAAGTGTAGGAAGCCTTCATTTTAATTATTTTTATCCATACGAATTGTAACACAATTTCTGCAGTTGCCAAAGCGGGATTCTCATTGTAAGATAAAGCAGGATAAACGAATGTGAAGATAAAGGAGCTGCTTATGCAGAAAAAAATTGATAAAGCAAAGGCTTTTTTGGCTGAAAACAGACAGCTGTTTCGCTGTCCGATCTGTCACAAGTCATTTGTTCAAGAGAGCTATACGTTAAAATGTGAAGAAAATCATCAGTTTGATCTTTCAAAAAAGGGCACACTCTATTTTTTGAAAAGCCATAATCAAAGTGAGTATAATCATGAAATGTTCAGTCATAGGCAAGTTATGATAAAGAGCGGTATGTACCGGAAGATGCTGGAGAAATTGATTCCTTTTGTACAGGAAAAAGAGAATATCATTGATATCGGCTGTGGAGAAGGCAGCTTTCTGACAGAATTAACCCATTTGGGGATGTCTGGTACGAAGATAGGTTTTGATCTTTCGAAGGATGGTATTTATTTGGCAAGCAATCAGCCGATCGAGGCTTTTTGGTGTGCAGCTGATTTGACCAATCTTCCATTTGCTGACCAATCTGCTGACTGTCTGCTGAATATTTTTTCTCCTTCTCATTATGCCGAGTTTCAACGGGTTTTAAAGCCCAATGGACTCGTAGTGAAAATTGTTCCGGAAACGGGTTATTTGAGAGAATTGAGAGAGGCTTTCTTTCCAAACAATCAAGCTAAGCAGTCCTATTCGAATGAAAAAGTAATTGAGAAGTTTTCACAGTCTTTGGCTGTTGTTGCCGATGAAAGAATCACTTCGGTTTTTGAGATACCTCAAAAAAAACGTCTGGATCTGTTGGAAATGTCTCCGTTGGAATGGCAGGCTGATCCAAAAATTAAAGAAGTTCTTAAACAAAATCCTCTTGAAAAAGTCACAATTGACCTTCGGATGTTAGTTGGCAGAGTTAGATAACGCTTACATTTGATTATTTTATGAAAAACTATTGCAATGCTTCTATATTGGTGTTATATTACATACAAGTTGTTTTTTCATTGGTTTTTATCAGGTTCCTGTTCTGATAAAAGTTAGTGAAAAGATTCTTCACTAACGTAACGACTCGCAGTGATTGACACCGAGCCGATACGTTTTTTTTATTTTTTAAATAACATGAAAGCAGTATTTTTTTAGATAGAAAGGAATTAGGAAATGAAAAACCATATTGTTTTATTTGAACCTCAAATTCCAGCGAATACGGGAAACATTGCCCGGACATGTGCTGCTACTAACAGTCCATTACATCTCATAGAGCCGTTAGGTTTTTCTACAGATGACAAGCACTTGAAAAGGGCTGGTTTAGATTACTGGCATGATGTCGATATCACGTATCATGCCGATCTTGAAAGCTTTTTAAGTTATGTGGGAGATCAGCCGCTGCACTTGATTACGAAGTTTGCCAATCAGGTATACAGTGATAAAGATTTTGCAGATGGACAGAACCACTTCTTTATGTTTGGAAAAGAAACAACGGGTCTGCCAGAAGAGTTTATGAGAGAGAATGAGGAAAAGTGTCTGAGAATTCCTATGAATGATAAACATGTTCGCTCCTTGAATCTGTCAAATACTGCTGCATTGGTGGTCTATGAAGCGTTGCGTCAGCAGGCGTTTCCAAATTTAGAATTACAACATCATTATGAGAATGATAAGCTGGATTAAAAGTATTTATTATGAATTTGTTTTAACATCCAGAGGTAGCTGAAATGTGATAATGAGAGTGGGACAGAAATAAAGTTCCAAACGCGCTCTTCGTATCTGTCCTCCAACCTCTTTTAGCAGAAAATTTATGCCGTATCTTGATACAATAGATGCGAGACTGAAAAGGTGAATTTCGGTCTCGCATTTATTTTTTTATTCTTAATTTAGTGCATCTTTCATGCGGTCAATGTAGTCTGATAAGCTGTCACGGTAAGTTTTTAAGAAGCTGACCAGACTATCTTTACCAACTAATGTTTTAGTGCCTAAGTCATCATATTGCTTTTTCTGTTCATCAAGTGTCGCCTGGTATTCTTTTTTCATATCGGCAAAAGCTGATTCATCATATAATACAGTATCTTTAAATACTTTTTCATATTCGGAAAGATAGTTTGTGATAATATTTGAATACATATCCAAATAATCTTTGTACGTTTTTATTCCTTCAATATCACTGTCAGAAATGCCAGAAGCAGAACTGCTTGATGATTTAGCAGGGGTTTTACTTTCTTTAGTTTCAGAACTGGAGTTTTCTTTTGTCTTTTCAGTAGAACTGGAGCTTTTGGTGTCTTTACTACCATCAAAATCATGATCAGAGTACCCAACGATAATTGTACTTCCTTCATCCGCATAGTAACCATAATCATCGCCGACTTCGTCACGACCAAAATAGTCTGCGCCTGAACCATCTTCCAGCTGGTAGCAATCTCCTTTATAGATTTTCGTATTGTTTGTTGTCGCTGCACTATCAAAATTCTTTTTAACAAACTTTACTTTCAGTCCAATGGCATCAAATTCAGCTTCAACCTGTTCTTGAGTTTTGAAGTATGGATCAGGCACTTTAACTTTTCCTGCCAACACATCATCTTCATTAGTCTCAGCCGCTTTATTTGTAAGATCATCAATCCGTTTAGTTAAAGTATCAACATTTTTTTCAAGTTTTGTTAGTTTTTCTTCTAGCTTTGAAGAATTCGAATTCCCGCAACCGGTAAGAATTGTTCCGCAGGCTAAAATAGCTGCCAAAATCATTGTTTTTTTCATGGTAAACTCCATTTCTTTTTTTATTTTTCTGATAAACACTGGGGTTATTCTGGTTTAATATCTTTATTCTCTTTAAAGCTTTTTGAAACAGTTTTTGCAGTAAATAGTTCAGCTGCTTCAGCATTCTCACCGGTCATTTTAAATTCCGGATCAGTACTGACTTTGATATTTATATCCATGCTGTTATCTAATATATAGAAGGAGATGGCTGATTCAACTTTTCCGCCAGGTTTGACTGCAGAAGTACTTTTATTATAGAGCTCCTTGTATTCCTTGTAGCGATATAGTTCATTTGCCCAATCAAGATGTGTTTCTGTATTCTTATCTTCTTCTGTAACATAAAGATAATTTAACGCCTCTATGTTGGTTTCTATATTTTCTGATCCTGTATTTTCCATGGTGTAATAGACTATTACTAAACCATCTTTATCCAAGTGTGAGGATATATTTTGAATAAAATCAACTTTTGTTACTGTGAATTTAATTTTTTCGTTTTTAATGGTGTAGTCTATGATGCTGTTTTTGAGTTCCGAAACCTTTTTTGTTTCATCGCTACTTTGTTCAGTGCTTTCACTGGTAACAGCTGATTTTTTTTCTTTGGTTGAAGAAGTTGCCGTGTTACTGATGTCAACGCCATTTTCACTTAATTCGTCGATTCTCTCATGTAAGTTATCAACACTTTTTGATATTTTGTCAACTTTTTCTTCTAGTTTCGAAGTATCCATGCTGCTGCATCCTGCAAGGAGCAATCCGCATAACAGAAAACTCCCTAAACATACCCAATTTTTCTTTTTCATTCTTCCTTTTCTCCTTTACTGCAACTATCTATTTACATAATTGTTAAAAATAACAAACTATATTTTAAGAGTAGCATAGGCTGATAACGAAAGTAAATATCAGTTATTTTGGTTTATCAGAAAACAAATGAGAATAATAGCATAGCAGAGAGATAAAAATCATTTTGTTCGAGACATTTTTATTCCCTAGTTATAATGAAGGAAGTGATAAGAATGGAGAGAGGATTAGATATGAAGCGAGATTTTGATGTAATTATTGTTGGAAGTGGACCGGGAGGTATGGCTGCTGCATATGATTTGAAAGCAGCAGGAAAATCGGCAGCAGTTGTAGAAGCTGATAAATGGGGCGGTACTTGTCCAAACAGAGGCTGTGATCCAAAAAAGATCTTGTATCATGCAATAGAGGTTCAGGAAAATGTCAAACAACTGGCTGGTCATGGAACTCAGAAGCCTTCACCAATTATTTGGGAGGAGTTAATGGCTTTCAAAGAGGAATTTACATCAGCCGTACCGAGGGAACAAAAGGAAGGGTTAACAAATGCTGGAATCGAAGTGATTGAAGGAAAAGCTGTTTTTGAGGATCAACATACAATTGTTGTTGAGAACAGGAGGTTTACAGCGGATTATTTTATTCTTGCAGCTGGTCAGCATGCAGCAATTCTGGATATTCCCGGAAAGGTGTATCTGGAAACAAGTACAGATTTTCTGGAAATGTTTCATCTGCCTAAAACAATACTTTTTATTGGCGGTGGATATATTTCTTTTGAATTGGCTAATATTGCTCATAAGAGTGGAAGTGATGTACATATTATTCATCATAATGATCGTCCGTTGAAAGAGTTTGATAAGCAGTAGGTTTTTGAATTAACCCAGCGTATGGTGCAGGATGGGATTCATTTTCATTTTAGCGAGTCTGTGACTGAAATAAAAAAAGAAGAAGGATTATTGAGGGTGAAGCTTGAATATGGTAAAGAACTAATTGTTGAAAAAGCTATTTGTGCAACCGGAAGAATCCCAAATGTTGAAAAAATGAATTTGGAGGAGATTGGTGTAGCTTATTCTAAAAGAGGAATTGAAGTGGATGGATTTCTTCGAACAAGTGTATCGAATATTTATGCTTTTGGTGACTGTCTTGCAAAAAAACAACCCAAACTGACTCCTGTTTCAAGCTTTGAAGGGAGCTATCTGGCGTCTTTAATAAGTGGAAATGAAGAGCAGAAAATTAATTATCCCCAAATTCCTACTATTTTGTTTACTTCGCCTAAGCTGGCACAGGTTGGCAAAACTGAAGTGGAAGAGCAGGAGAAGGAAGAGTTTAAGGCTCAAAATTTGGATTTATCCGGCTGGTTTACTTATAAGCATAAGGAACGAACTGTTGGCTGAAGCAAGGATTGTTGTAAACAAAAAAACAGGATTATTGGTTGGAGCTTCAATCCTCAGTAATGAAGCAGATCAGCTGGTCAGCTTAATGACACTGCTCATTAATCAGAAAATTTCGGCAGCAGATATCAGTAAGCAAATGATGCTTTATCCCACAGTCGCCAGTGATATCAACTACTTATATTAATTAATAGTCGGGAAAAAAAAGTCGTATTGACATAAGTAGTTCGATCAGCAATTTAACTATTGATAATCAGTACCGCTTTTTCCGACTGTTTGTTTTAGTGCAGCAAAAGCAAATGAAGCTTCCTAGAGTTGTTTCGCCAGATAGTATTTTGTGGTTCCCTTGAACGGTGAGTTGGGCAGTTTACCCAAAACATGATAGCTGTGTTTTTCATAGAATGTCTTGGCTTGATAATCCTGAGTATGAATAGTGATAATTTCAGCATTTTGACTTTTTGCGTAGTTTTCGGCTTGAATAAGCAGGTTAGAGCCCAAACCATCCTTTCTATATTCCGTATCGACTGCTAAAAGAGAAATATGTGTAGTATTCATCCAATTATTCGCTGTGATACCACCAATGTATTTTGTACCATCATAGGCTCCTATAGAGAAATGAGTTGGGATTGCTTGCTCAACTCCTGTTGCTTCAGTTTGATGAGCATCCAAAAAAGCGATGATATTCCTTTCATTCTCTTTGAAATCTATTTCTTTAAATTCAACCATGATATTGTCTCCTTTTAATCCAATACAACAGTATAAAGAGTTTAAAATAAATAAGAAAGCCGTGGGAATAACATTTTTATTGCAGCAGTAATTTCTGATTAAAAATTGAGATGAAATAACCCTCCATAGATATTTTTCAGTGAAAATGATAAACTGGAAAAAGATTAAAAAGGGCAAATGATTGAATGTGGAGGAAGACAGGCTATGGATTTGTATTTTACCCGTCATGGGAAAACAGAATGGAATAAGGAATTGAGATTTCAGGGGATGACAGGGGATTCGCCGCTACTTCCATCGAGTTATGAAGAAATTGGCAAATTAGGAAATCATTTAAAGAAAGTAGCTTTTAAAAAAATATATTCAAGTACTTCTTTGAGAGCTCGGAAGACTGCAGAAGGTTTGAATTCCGAGCTCTTAAAACCCGCAGAAATTATTTATACAGATGAGTTGAAGGAATTAGGACTAGGCAAGCTGGAAGGACAGTCAATTCATGAAATGCGCAAGTTATATGCTAATCAAATGGACAATATGCGTTATCATTTGGATCGCTATGAACCGGAAATATTTGGAGGCGAACCGATAGAATCAGCAATTTTACGTATTTCAGGAGTGGTACAGCAGGCGATAGCAGCAGGTGAAGGGCCCTATTTATTTGTCGGTCATGGTGCTTCTCTGACTGCCGGCATTCAACATCTTGCCGGGAAAGACATGAGTGAACTGAGAAATATGGGGGGGTTAAATAACAACAGCCTGACCATTCTAAAAACAACTGAGCCTCATCATCAGGGGCCATTTAAGCTTGCATTATGGAATGATGATTCCTTTTTATAAAAAAACAAGACAGACAGGTGGTGAATCAGATGGAGCTTATTCCAGATGAAGCAGAAAAACAATTTATTGCCGGGAAAATTGAAGCAATCTTTTTTCAAAATCCAAGTAATTTTTATAAAGTTCTTTTAGTTTCCATTGCAGATACAAATACAGATTTTTTGGAAAAGGAAATTGTTGTAACTGGAAGTTTTGGTGATATTCAGGAGGAAGAACCATACCGCTTCTTTGGTCATTTTACAGATCATCCCCGATATGGTCGTCAGTTTCAAGTAGATAGTTATCGACAGGAACGTCCGACCTCTGTGAATGGGGTAGTGGCCTATCTGTCCAGTGATAAATTTCCGGGCATCGGAAAAAGAACTGCCGAAAAAATTGTTGAAACGCTGGGAGAAGAAGCAATTGACCGGATTATTGAGGAACCTGATCTGCTTCAGGAAATTCCCCAGCTTAATGAAAAAAAGCGGGCATTAATTTTGGATACCATCCGTTTAAATCATGGAATGGAGCAGGTGATTGTCGGGTTAAGCCGTTATGGTTTTGGGAGTCAGCTGGCTTTTACTATTTATCAGACGTACAAAGAGGATACACTTTCTATCATTCAGGAAAATCCATATCAGCTGGTAGAAGATATTGAGGGAATAGGGTTTAAGCGTGCGGATAATATGGCAGAGCAGCTTGGAATCCGAGCTGATTCAGATCAGCGGGTTAGAGCCGCAATCACTCATGAAGTTTTTCAGCATTCTGTTCGTACAGGTGATACATATGTTGAGGCGGAAGTGTTATTGAATAATAGTATTCAATTGTTGGAAGGCAGCCGTCCAGTAGAGATTTCTCCAGATCAGGCAGCAAATCAGATTATTCATCTGGTGGAGGAAGGAAAGATTCAACAGGAGGGTACGAAGCTGTTTGAAAACAGTCTGTATTTTTCTGAGTGGGGGATTGGGACTTCTATCCAGCGTCTTCTGTCACGAAAAAAAGAGATCCTTTATGATCCGGAGGAAGTAGAGAAAGATATACGAATCATTGAAAAGCAGCAGGGAATCCTTTATGGCGAGTCACAGCAAAATGCAATTGAAGAAGCCATCAAATCCCCTCTGTTTATTTTAACCGGGGGACCAGGAACAGGGAAAACGACTGTTATAAATGGGATTGTATCTTTGTTTGCGGAACTAAATGGAATTTCTTTAGATTTAAAGGACTATACACAGGAAATGTTTCCTATCCATTTGGCAGCGCCTACGGGTCGTGCTGCAAAGCGAATGAATGAAACAACCGGCTTGAATGCCAGTACGATTCATCGGCTTTTGGGATTGACCGGGCGAGAAAAAAATCCAACGATGAGTGCCAAAGAATTGGAAGGAGGATTGCTGATCATCGATGAAATGTCGATGGTTGATACCTGGCTTGCCAACACTCTGTTCAAAGCAATCCCAACAAATATGCAGGTTATTTTAGTCGGTGATAAGGACCAGCTCCCTTCTGTAGGACCGGGACAAGTGCTGCATGATCTGCTTCAGATCGAAGAAATACCCAGCATTGAGCTGACTGAAATTTATCGACAGGGAGATGGGTCAAGTATTGTTCCTCTTGCTCACGAGATTCGTCAGGGAAAACTGCCTTCAGATTTCACGATCAACCAGAAGGATCGCTCGTTTTTCGCCAGTGATGCGTACCACATTGAAACGTATGTAAAGCAGATTGTGACCAAAGCGAAGTTAAAAGGTTTTACTGCTCAGGATATTCAACTGCTGGCACCTATGTATAGAGGGGTTGCCGGTATTGATGCATTGAATAAAATGATGCAGGAAATATTTAATCCAAACGATGGAACAAAAAAAGAAGTCTCATGGAATGACACTGTTTATCGAATCGGTGATAAGGTTTTGCATCTGGTCAATTCACCTGAAGTAAACGTATTTAATGGTGATATGGGAGAAGTTGTTGGAATTATTCCGGCAAAAGAGTCTGATGATAAAGTGGATGAGCTGGTTCTCCAATTTGATAATACAGAGGTCAGCTATAAGCGAAATGAATGGAATAAGATTACATTGTCCTATTGCTGCTCCATTCATAAATCTCAGGGCAGTGAGTTTAAAATGGTTATTTTGCCGATCGTTCGCCAATACAATCGAATGCTTCAGAGAAATCTTCTGTATACAGCGGTTACACGAAGTAAGGATATTTTGATTCTTTTAGGAGAAATCAATGCTTTTCAGGAGTGTGTAAATCGAGAATCAGCAAGTCGGATGACGACACTGAAACAACGTATTCTGGATGCGGGCGGAATGACCCTAACGTTAAGAACCCAACTGGAAGCATATGAAGAAGGTCTAATGAAAGAATCGCCGTTTACAGAAGTTGAGGAAAGCTCTGAGAGAGAAGCTGTTCCTTCAAAAGCGCCAGTTTTAATTGAAGAAGAGTCGGCAATATATACTGTAGAAACTGGTAAAAAGAGAGAAGAACCAAAATCTGACCAGTCAATTTCGTTGTTTGATGTTGCAGAACTGGAGAAGGAAATAGTCGAAAAAATAGAAACAGAAATTGAGTGGCTGCTGACCCCTCATCTTGCTTCAGCCCAGACTATTGATCCGATGATTGGAATGAATGGCGTAACACCAAGTGATTTTTTGACTGAATAATAAGGAATTTCCAGTATGGAATGCCGAGAAATATATAGATAATAAAAGCAAAAATAAAAAAGCTTCAGATCAGCGAGGTTATCTACTGCTCTGAAGCTTTTTCAGTTATCTGTAAACCAAAATTGGAATTCTTCCAAAGAGTAGGTGATGTCCAAGTTTCGTTTTCCTAAAATTTCGCCATCTGCATGTACATATTCCGGTACAGTGGAAATAATTCTGAATTTGCTGGACTGATAGTGATGAAGGTGCTTGGAATTCATATGCTTTTGACGAATCAGTAAAAAAATCAGCCAAAAGATTTTAAAAATGTTAATTCGTTCTACTAATACCAAATCAAGAACTGGTTTTTTGGGATCTGCAGTTGGTGCAATGGCCACTCCTCCGCCAAAATAGGGATGGTTAGTTACTGTACATAAAAAGGCTTTACTGTATTCCAGAGTTTGGCCGTTAATATCGATAAGAATCGGAAAGCCTTTTTGAGTAAATAAAACTTTTAGAATTGAAAAAAGATAGGAAAAAGATCCCATGTTAAATTTATTCAATGTTTGTTTTGTTGCAGAATCATTGGCTGCCTGAACGATTGCCGCATCAAGACCTACTCCGATATTATTTACTGCAAGTCCTTTTTCATCTTGAACTTTTTCTGAATATTTCATGACCTGAATTTTTTGCGGCTGATCAGCCCGTAATAATTGAGAGAGTGCCTTTTCTATTTGTCGGTTAATTCCTGCCCCTCTGGCAAAATCATTGCCTGAACCGCAAGGCAGATAGGCGATAGGGATGGCAGGATTGATCTCATACAATGCGTTTACAGTACAGTGAAGTGTTCCATCTCCGCCCATTACAACCAACAGGGGAAAAGGTTTATCACCACTTTCTTTCATTGACTCTTCCCATGGGATCAGAATCTTTTCGGCTAATTCCTGTACAATTATTTTTTCATGACCTGCATATTCAGTATAATAAAGGCTGTGCTTTATATTAAATAGTTTTAGTTGTTTTTTTAATTTTGCTGCAGCTTTTTGGCCGTTTCCGCTGCCTGCATGTGTGTTGATAATCAGATATAAATGCTTTTCCATAATTGCCTCCTTCCCCAAAAGTTTATTATAGCAGACTAGTGAAAGATTGAAAGCAGAAGTTGCTCAATGTTATACTGGGAAAAGCTGAAAGGAGGAGAAGAAGTGCCTGATATACAATTAATGAAAATCTCAGAAAATGATTTCTCAGACTATTATCGACTGGTTTCGGATGAAAAAGTAATGGCTCAAATTACTGAGCGGGCTATTCCAAAAATTGAAGCAATGGAGAACTTCCAAAAAGTACTTAGCCGAAATTCAAGGCTGGTAAATTTAGGTTCTTTTAAAGTAGTTCATAGTGAAACGAAGGACTTTTTAGGTTGGGTCCATGTCACTTGTGAGGAAGGAAATACAGAAAAAGCAGAAATTGGTTATATGTTTTTACCTCAATACTGGGGACAGGGATATGGGAGGGAGGCAGTGAAGCAGCTGCTGGCTTTGGTAGAGGCTTCTCCGTTAAAAGAACTGACTGCCATGATTGCTCCCGACAACCATGCCTCAAGAAAACTATTGACAAACAACGGCTTTCAATCTGTTTTTCTTGGGATGATGGACGGTCTGAATACGGAGATATTAGATAAGATAATTAAATGAGTGATAGGAATAGCAAATAAAAGGAAGAAGAAGACATCAATATTCGTAATGCAGTATGGGAAGAGCATGTAGTTGCAGGTGAACTATCAGCTGAATTCTCTCCTCTTTTTTGTGAGCACATAGTTATAAAATCAGTTTGTTGTATCAGCTGTTTTCTCCAATATCTCCTTTACAATTTCATCTGGATTTCTGTGTTCATTGATAATTTTTTCAGAGATATCGGTCTGGCAGAAAGCCTCCAGAATTTTATCAACAGCTAATTTTCCCCATTCTAAATTTGCTGGATTATCTTTTTCCCGAACTTCAAGTCGACGAATGAGCTCTTTTTTTGAGACATCCAGTTGAAAATGTTCCACTCTGATTCCGGATTTTTTCAACCCGCCAATAACTTCACTAAAATAATCTTCTCTGTACAATGTCATGGGGACAATAATATCACCATCATATTCTGTCGCCAGCTTAAGGAGCAGATGAAGATTCCACTGCCGCCACTCGGGATAATCCTGAAAATCATCCAGCTGAATTTCTCGTGGAAGATTTTTCATAAAGAAAATACCGATGTTTTCCGGATCGTAAATGCAAGATTTTTTGATTGCTTTGTTAAGCAGTTCTGCAATCGTTGTTTTTCCGGAACCGAAGGCACCGTTTATCCAAATAATCATGTGTTTTTCCTTTCTTTGTCTGATTGTTGAGTTTGTGATGACAAAGCCATCACAAAAAGTATACCACTTTACCTATAGTGCTTGATGATGGTATATCATTAACCGAAAATCCTATGTTTAAACAGAACTTTTTTCAGCCTAACTTTCTATGGCTCCTTTATATCGTTTGCATTATAGTGTATAATACAAGCAGTATAAAGGAGCGAGTAACAATGGATGAACTAATGAACTATTTACCTTATTTGGCACCTTATCTGGTTGTTTCCTTAACGCTGAGTATTGTTGCTCTGATACATGTTATCAAGCATCGGAATTATCGGTTTGGGAATGTCTGGATCTGGAGTATTCTGGTATTATTTTTCCAAATTATCGGTCCGATTGCATACTTTCTGATTGGAAAAGGAGAAGAGTGATGAATATTCTGGAAGTAAAAAGTATTCAAAAGGATTTTGGTAAAGATCAGGTGTTGAAAGATGTCAGCATTCAAGTTCCTGAGCACGAAATCTATGGCTTTGTGGGAGAGAATGGGGCTGGGAAAACTACAACAATGAATATTATTTTAGGTTTACTTCCTGCAACATCGGGAGAAGTGGTTGTTTGTGGGCAGAAAGTTGTTTATAACAATCAGGCAACTAATAGAGAAATTGGTTATTTACCGGATGTCCCAGCCTTTTACTCTTTCTATTCTGCAACAGAGTATTTAAAGCTGGTAGGTCAATTGACAGGAATAAAAAAAGAGGAGCTGGACAATCGAGTAGAGGAGCTTTTAAATCTGGTAAATTTGAACAGCGGAAAACGAAGAATCAGCAATTTTTCTCGAGGAATGAAACAACGGCTTGGTTTGGCACAGGCCTTGCTGAATCGTCCAAAACTGATTATTTGTGATGAACCCACTTCAGCTCTGGACCCGTTGGGCAGAAAAGAGGTTTTAGATCTAATGGTATCTCTAAAAAAAGAAACAACCATATTGTTTTCCAGTCATATTCTTGAAGATGTGGAAAAAGTTAGTGATCAGATTGCCATTCTTCATAAAGGCGAAATTCAGTGTTCAGGAAGTTTGGAAGAGATTAAGAAGAGCTATCATATCAATGGTTTTATTATTGATTTTGAGAACAGCAGCAACAAAAAACAGTTTTATGAATCGTTTATTGACCATTTTAGAATAGAGGGAGAAGAGGTTTTAACTGTGTACACGGAAAATATCTCCGAAGCCGGCAGAATATTTATGGATTATTTTGCAGCTAATGCCATCATTCCCAAACTCTTTCAGCAGCTGGAACCTTCGCTGGAAGCAATTTTTATGGAGGTGACTAAAAGATGAGCTGCCTAATTTTAATAAAGAAAGAAGCTGTCGATGCTTTCCGTACGTATCGGTTTTTCATTATGGGTATCATTTTTCTTCTTTTTGGATTGTTAAGCCCGGCACTCGCCAAACTGCTTCCTGAATTGATTAAATCAT
The DNA here is from genome assembly GCF_020567645.1 of Enterococcus sp. CWB-B31. Lineage (NCBI taxonomy): Bacteria > Bacillati > Bacillota > Bacilli > Lactobacillales > Enterococcaceae > Enterococcus > Enterococcus sp. CWB-B31. Next base: position 107,189 of record NZ_JAJDJW010000010.1, on the reverse strand, counting down.
TGGGAGCAGGAGACACAGCGCTGGTTATTGAACTGCCAACACCAACCGTGGCGGACAGCTGGCTGCAGTTTTTTAAGAATCACAGCCAGATGACGTTAATTATTTTTGTTATTACCTTTGGAAATTCTTTAGGTAAGGAACTGACTAACGGTACTTTGATTTTTTTGGTAACAAAAGGAATCAGCAGGAATGCTGCGATGCTGGCAAAGGTAATATACCAAGCCTGTCTTTGGTTTCTTGGACTGGCAGTATCCTTTATGGTTAATTATGTCTATAATATTGTGCTGTTCCCGGGAGAAAATCAACCGATGTCAAAGCTGCTGTTCTATTTGTTCCAGCTATGGCTGTTTGGTCTGCTGTTTATTTTGATCAGTAATTTAGGTCAGGTTTTATTGCCAAAAACATTAGGCGGCTTACTTTCAGGATTTCTTGCGCTGATTCTATTATTTGTTATGAACATTTCTTCAGAGCTGACAAAAATTAACCCCATGCGACTGATGGATGTCAGTGCAGAAGGTATAAATGCAGGTATCCAATTCAGTCAGGTACAGGGGGCGCTTTTAGTCACATTGGCTATTTGCATTCTTGTAACAACAGCAGCGTTATTTCGCTTTAAACAGATTCCAATCTACTAAAATAGTATGTATGAAATACTTTTATAGCACATCATTTTATAAACGGACAGTTGAAAAAAATCAACTGTCTTTTCCTTTATAAAGCCTTATTTATCAGCATGCTTGAGATTCGAGCTTGCTAATTTTAAGAATTGCAAGTAAGATTAGCTTGTTATTTATCTGTTTATTCTTTAAGTTTGAATTGAGAGGGGAACTAAGAAATGTCACTGGGAAAACAATTAAAAAGTCATCGTGAGCAGCTGGGGTTGACTCAACAGGAAGTTGCTGATCAGCTTCATGTATCAAGACAGACGATTTCTAATTGGGAGGTTGGCAGGAATTATCCGGATATTCCTACAATCATTCAAATCAGCGACTATTACGAACTTTCTTTGGATGTACTACTTAAAGGAGATGAGTACTTGATGAAAAAAATGAATGAAGATGCTGCAGCATTACAGAGATTAAAAACAAAGAAGCGATTGGATACGGTGTTGATCGGAATAATTCTGCTGCTCGTATTTCTGGGTATTCTGGATCAGCTTCATTTTTCTGCTGCGTGGATTCCGGTTATTCTTATTGGGGTGCTTTATGTTCTGACAACAGCAAGATATTTTATTGTGATTCCGAAGGACAGTTTAAACAGCGGCTGGCATTCACCTCTGGTTGTACCAAAAAGTTTGGGTGTCGGCTGGGCGCTTAATCCTAGAAATCCAATAGGGCTGTTTTTGTATGCAGTAATTTTTGCTGCGATCATGTGGGCGGTTATTTCCAGCTGGTCTGACAGAAGCTTTCTGCCGGGACAATAAATAAAAAAGGTTTATCCACAGAAATTGACTGGATAAATCTTTTTTTTACTCGAAATCAAAAAATAATGGATGAGAAAAATTTAGCTGTTTTTTTCTGTTGATAAAAAAGTATTTTCTGCCGTTTGTTTTGTGGTATATTAATGGCATCTAAAGAGATGAGCAGGCGGGTGACAGCAATGCAGGAAGAAAAGAAAAAATTATTAGCAAAGATTGCGTATCTTTATTATGTAGAAGAAAAGACACAGAATGAAATTTCAAAGGAACTGAACATCTATCGAACAACGATTAGCCGAATGTTAAAGCTGGCTCAGACAGAAGGAATTGTAAAGATACAAATCGAAGGGATAAATTCAGAGATTTTTTCTTTGGAACAGTATGTGAAACGAAAATATCAATTAAAGCAGCTTGAGCTGGTTCCAATGGAGCAAGGAGATACAAACGAAGAAAAGGATAGACGGTTGTCTCAGGCAGCAGGCTATTTTATTAAGAGGAATATCGAAGCGAACACGATAATTGGTGTTTCCTGGGGAGCCACATTGGGGAATGCAATCAGCTGTATTGAGAACAGACGTATTGAAAATACCACAGTTGTTCCGATTGTCGGAGGACCAAGCCATATCAATTCGCAGTTTCATGTCAATACACTTGTCTATGAGCTGGCTAGAAAATTTAACGGTAAAAGTGTTTTTGTAAATGCTACAGTTGTTCAGGAAACAAAAAAACTGAAAAATGGAATTTTTGAGTCAAAATATTTTGAAGAGTTGAAAGCCTATTGGCAGCGCTTGGACACGGCTATTGTCGGCATCGGCGGACCGCTTAGCTTAAAAAAAAGTCAGTGGAGGGATTTACTGACAGAAGAGGATATTGAAGAGTTGAAACTTAGAGAGGCGATTGGAGATTGCTGCTGCCGCTTTTTTGATCGAGATGGGAAAATTCTGACCGGAAGTCTTTATGAACGCACGATTGGTTTGGATCTAACAGAGCTTGCAAAAGTTCCAAATGCAATAGGAATTGCCAGAGGGAAAGCCAAGGCAAGGGCTATTTTGGCGATGCTAAAGAGAGGATATATTCACTCTTTGGTGACAGATCAGGAAACCATACTCGAAGTTTTGCGTTTTGATAAAGATACAGCATTTTTGAGCGATTAAATGAAGTGTGTTTGAGCAGTCTAAGAACGAATACTGAAATGGAAATGAAGAATTAGCCAGAGCAACAATTTATATAAGGTAAATAAGAGTCGGGACAAAAATGAATCATTTGTTCCGCTCTTTTTTTGCTGGTTTTACCAGCTGCAGTCTTTAAGCGAAAATGTTATTTCTAAATGTTATATGCACAAATGTGCTGATTTAAATAAATATTTTTTGTGGATATAAATTCCGGTCTGATTTAGAAGTCTTCTCATTCTAAAGGTATCATTTCTACTTTGCAAATACTTGAAGCGCTTTCTTCTGGTGATTATTATTAATCAACAATAGATCATTTTAAGAAACAGAAGGACAGCTGGCGTGTAAGAATACTGAATAAAGGGTGTAAACACAGAAGCTTTAAGCAGAAGAAGAGATGGATGAAGCAAGAAGAACCATTGCAGATTTTATTGTGAAAAAGATTGCAATATCTTTTTTTGCAGAAATGAATGTGCAACAGGATGTGTTATAGGACAGAAAAAATCTGTGCTATATTTTGTTTAAGCTAAAACGTTTACAGGGAGGAGGAATAATGAAAGAGTTAATTGAGAGGCAGCAGAAAATGATAAATATTCTGGCTTGGGATGCAGAGTTCATATCTGTAACTGCACTTGCTGAAAAAATGAATCGTTCAGTGCGTACAACCTATGATGACTTGAATGCAATCAATGAATGGATCAAAAGCAATGAGCTGCCTGTAAAGCTTGAGAAAAAAAGATGTTTGGGTATTCGATTGACCGGCTCTGTAGAGGCAATTAGAAATAGAAGCTTTTGCAGAGAAAAAAACAGTGATGGAATTGACAGAGAAAGTCCTGAAAATAGACAGTTTATGATTGCTTCAGCTATGCTCATTGATAATGAGACAATTACCTATCAGCGATTGATGGATAAATATTTTGTCAGTTCGACGTCAATTAAAAATGATTTGGAGAAAATCCAAGCTCAATACTGTATAAAGTTATCCAGTACGAAACGCGGAACGAGTATCCTTGCAGAAGAAGAGGAGATTAGAAAGAGTTTGTTTTTACTTGCTGAACAGCTAATGAAGAATCATAAGCTTGAATCAATGGAAGAATTTGAACGTATCGGACCAGAAATATTCGGAGAGTTGTTTGATAAAGAACTTACGAGGTATGTCTTCAGGAAAATGGCTGAATTATATGATGGAGATGAATTTTATTTTCCAGGGCATTATTTAAAATCTGCAACACTTCATGTACTGATCTACTTGTATAGAACTATACATGGGTACTTGCTGGAACGGGAAAGCAACTTCCTTTTCGAACAGATCAAATCAATAGAGACATACTATCTTTCCAATTCAATACTTGCAGAAGTTTCGTTAATCCATCCAATTAAGTATGCAAAAACGGAAATTGAAGGATTAAATCATTTACTTATTTCACAAGGCATTAAGTTAAAGGAAAAAGCGAGTAAGACAAACAGAGTAATCAATGAAAGCGTAGATAAGCTAATCAGAAATATGAGTGAGATTTTCGAACTGACATTTGCTTCCGACAATGAACTGAAGGAGAGACTAATTTTTCATTTTATACCAATGATTTACCGTGTGCAGTCCGGTATCACTATTAATAATCCTCTTATGGAAGAAATAAAAAACCAGTACACTTTGACGTTTAACTCTGTTCGTTTTGCACTGACAGATATTGAGACACAACTTCAATTGACTTTTAATGATGATGAGGTTTCCTTCCTGACTGTTTATTTTCAGGTAGCACTGGAAAAAATGGATTTTGGAAAAAGAATACTGATCGTTTGTCCTACGGGTATTGGAACCTCAGAACTGATTATTAATAAAGTCAGAAAAATGCTGCCGCAGAAAGATTCTTTGGAGGTAACAACGCTTAGTCAGCTGAAAAGGAACGATCTTTCAAAAATAGATTTCATCATTTCTTCGGTAGCAATTGGGGCAGTAGGAAAACCGGTTGTTCAGGTTTCGCCGCTAATCAGTCAAACAGATTTAAAGAATATCTCCCGACTGTATTCAGAAGTATTTTTGGAAGAATCTGCAGACAATGAGATGTTTACAGAAGATTTTACGTATATGGCTGATTTGCTGGATTCTGACTATATATTTTTTAAAGAAGATATTCGAGATAAAGAAGCTTGTCTGGATTTTATCATCAATAAGTTGGAAAAATCAGGTGATGTGACAGCAGCCTTTCGAACTGATGTATTTGAAAGAGAAAAATTAGGGGCAACATCTTTGGAAACAGGTGTGGCGATTCCACATGCTTCCCCCAAGAATGTTGTGCATTCAAAAATTTGTGTTCTTGTTTTAAATGGTGAAATAAGCTGGGATGCATATAAAGTGAAGGTTATTATCCTGATTTGTATTTCGGAAAAAGACCGAAAATATATTAAAGGAATACTCTCGGAAATATATCAGATTGTTATGAGCAGAGAGAAGGTTTTTGATTTTGTAAATAAATTATCCAATTGAAAGAAGGAAGACATATGGCAGAAGTGATTAATACAGAGTTAGTGGATTTATCGGTTGAGGGACTTTCAAGAAATGAAATTATCCGACATTTGGCAAATAAAATAGATTTGGATGATCGCATAAATAATTTTGAAGGATACTTTGACAGTGTGATTGAGAGGGAAGAATTAACCTCAACAGGTATCGGTTTTGGTATTGCAATTCCACATGGAAAGTGCTCGCATGTTAAAGCAACCACCGTTGCATTCGGCCGTCTAAAGAATGAAGTGGACTGGAACAGCTTGGATGGAAAAAATGTGACAATTGTTTTCCTTTTAGCTGTTCCAGAAGAATGCAAAGGAGATCAGCATTTGCGAATGATTGCCGGTTTATCCCGAAAATTAATTCATGATGAATTTAGAAATAAATTGGAAACAGCAGAAGACAAGCAGGAAATTGTTGAATTGATCAATGATAGTCTGACAAGCATAACAGTTTAGAAAATAGTAAGAAGGAGTGGAAGAAGATGAAATTAGTCGCAGTGACAGCATGTCCATCAGGAGTAGCCCATACGTATTTGGCAGCAGAAAGTCTGGAGGTTGCAGCAAAGAAAAATGGTGTGGAAATTTGTGTAGAAACACAAGGGTCAATAGGAATTGAAAATGAAATTTCAGCTGAACAGGTTGCGGCAGCCTCAGCTGTTATTTTAACCAATAATATTGGAATAAAGAATGAAGAACGATTCAAAGGAAAGCCGGTTGTTCGAGTGAGTGCGGGGGATTGTATAAACAAAGCAGAGTTGATAATCAAAAAGATTCAGGAAAAATTAGGATAAAAACTAGGAGGAGAGAATATGAATGAACTTATTTCTTTATTGAAAGATGCCAGAAAGCATATGATGACCGGCGTTTCTTACATGATTCCTTTTGTGGTGGCAGGAGGAATTATGCTGGCTGTCAGTGTGCTCCTCTCTGGAAATGCGGCTGTCCCAAGTGAAGGAGTTCTTGCAGATATTGCTAATATAGGGATTACTGGTCTGGGCTTAATGGTCCCTATGCTTTCCGGGTATATTGCATTTTCAATGACGGATCGTCCTGGTTTGGCGCCAGGAATTATCGGAGGGATGATCGCAAGCAATATTGGAGCAGGCTTTATCGGCGGAATTTTATCTGGGATTTTGGCAGGAATAACCGTTTCTTACTTGAAAAAAATTAAACTTTCTGCCAACTTGCGTTCACTGATGCCAATTTTTATTATTCCTTTACTTGGAACAATAATTGTCGGCGGACTGATGTATTGGGTGATCGGGCAGCCGATTGCTGCAGCGATGGAAGCAATGACTGCTTGGCTGGAAGCAATGGGAACGGGAAATCTGGTTGTACTTGGTTTAATTCTTGGTGCAATGATTGCTTCGGATATGGGTGGGCCTATTAATAAAGTGGCTTTTGGATTTGGCTCTGCTATGGTCGGAACTCTGGACCCTGTAACAGGTGTGCCAAGTGATACGGCATTGCTGATTATGGCCGGTATCGGAGTGGCGATTTGTGTTCCCCCGCTGGCTATGGGACTTGCTACACTGATTGCTCCTAAAAAGTTTACTGTTGAAGAGAAAAATTCCGGTAAAGCAGCTCTTGTTATGGGGATGGTTGGAATTTCTGAAGGAGCAATTCCTTTTGCAGCAGCTGATCCATTTCGGGTAATACCTGCCAATATTATTGGCGGAGCAATTGGTTCTGCTGCAGCAATGACTTTAGGTGCAGGAAATCCCGCACCATGGGGCGGATGGATTGTTTTACCAGTTGTTTCCAATCCGCTGATGTATGCGGCAGCAACACTTCTAGGTGCTGTGGTTACTGCAGTGATCGTTGTGGTGCTGAAAAAAGAGATAAAAGCGGAGGAAATGGAGACACATACAGGGCTGGATAAAGAGTTTGATTTAGATATTACAATTATGTAGTTTGATAAACGTGTAAATAAAATAAGGGGAGGTTGTGACAAAAGCAATCAGCTCCGAGAATTAAGAAGGAATATCCGAAAGTTGTCAAGGAACACTATTTATAGAATGAATAGCTGAGAATTGATACACTATACTCCGCTGTGCTTCGATCCCATCAATTTCTATGTATGAAACATGCGAGAGTTGGCAGGCTTCACTAGGATTGCTTTAGCAGAGTAGATGAAGTCCTGTTACCTATTCGGTGAAGGAACTGGAGCTCCTCATATTTTCAGGATCGTTCGGCTTAATTCGGAGGAGCTGCTCCTGCGGTTACTCGTCGCAAAAAGAATTTTTGCTTTTGTACTTCCGTTTATTCGGGGATAGATACGAAGAGAGTTTGGGGCTTTATTTCTGTCCCGCTCTCTCTTTTAAATTTATTTCAAACACATTACTTTGCAGGTAGTGAAGAATCAGCTGAAGGATCTAATCGTTTCTAAACAGTGATCAACTCTGTTTGTGCACTGATTCGTTCTCGATCTTTCTGAGAAATAAAATGATTGGTAATGACCAGATCAATTTCTTTCCATGAAGCAACCTGTACCAAAGAGGTTGACTCAAATTTTGTATTGTCCAGTAAAACAATTTTCTTTGCAGATTTTTTTAGAAGCTTTCTCTTTATTTCTGCATCAACCAAAGAAGACGTACAAAAGCCTTCTCTATTTTGAACGCCGCTTGAGCCAAAAAAGCATAGATCCAACTGAATATCAGGATAAAGCTCTATAGAGGTGTCGTTGTGAAAAGCCATATCATTAAAGGCATAACGTCCTCCAAAACAGTAAATCTGATGCTGGCTGTTCACCAGTTCTAAAATTGCTGCCAAGGAGCCTGTAAAAATTTGTTTTTCAGAAAGCTTCTGGATTTTTGCTGCAAGTAAAGCCACCGTGCTGCCCTGATCTAATCCGATGCTGCAGGAATGCTTGGGAATTTGTTCTGCTGCTTTTTCAGCAATCTGTCGCTTTTTATCTAGATGAATGGGGGTACGGTTGATTACTGGTGTCAGCTCTTCCTGTTGTACCAGTTCAGCTCGTCCATATTTTTTTATTAAGATCCCTTCATCTTCCAAATAGCTCAGATCTTTTCGAATGGTTTCATCTGAAACATTAAAAATAGCAACTAACTCAGTTACTTTCATCGTCTGATTTTGATACAGCAGCTCAGAGATTCGATTTCTGCGAGCAGTGATTTCAGAAGCTTTCAAATTAAATTCCTCCAATTATCAATTATTCATTTATTTTACACTAAAATAATACATTGATCCAAGAAAAAAATGTTTAAAAATTGGTTTTTGTAAATATTTTGATGGAATTCGTTTTTAAATCCAACAAAAACATGGAATTAAGCCTTTGTATATTTTATACTGGAAATGAGAAAAAGGAAGGAGGATTAATAATGTCAAACGGAGTTATCGAGAAAGAAAAAAATATTGTAAATGTAGTAATGAATGGAAATGAGCGGATTCAGCGAATGAAAGATAATCTGTTTAAAGAAAAAAGACGGATATCATTGGAACGCGCGCTTTTCTATACCGAAAGCTATAAACAAACAGAAGGACAGCCTGTTATTATACGGCGTGCAAAAGCTGTGGAACATGTTATGAATCACGTAAAAATCAGTATTCGTGAAGGAGAACTTCTCGTTGGAAATCGAACTGTTCGTCCTCGCTCTGGAATTCTTTCTCCTGAAATGGACCCATACTGGATTGTGAAAGAAATTGATACGATTGACATCCGCCCGCAAGATCAGTTTGAATTTACTGAAGAAGATAAAAGAATCTATCGCGAACAACTGTATCCTTATTGGGAAGGCAGATCGATGAAGGATTTTATCACCAGTCAGATTACAGATGAAATCAATGATGCACTGAAAAAGGAAGTTTTCAAACTGAATCAGACGGATAAAGGACAGGGTCATATAATTATGGATTTTCCGTCTATTCTGACTTACGGTATACAGCATTATATTCAACTTTTAGAAGAAAAAATGGCTGAGCAGCCTGAAAATGATTTTTTTAAAGCCGGACATATTCTCTTTAATGCCATGAAAGATCACTTTTTGAGATACAGTGCTCTTGCAAAAAGAATGGTCCAGAATGAAACGGATGATACACGAAGAAAAGAATTACAAACGATCGCAAATATGTGTCTTAAGCTAAGTACAGAAAAACCGGACTCCTTTTATGAAGCACTCCAATTATTATGGATGACAAGTATTGTTGGTCAATATGAATCAAATGCATCTTCGCTTTCACTCGGGAGAATGGATCAATACATGTATCCATTCTATGTGAAATCTCAAAAAGCTGGTATTTCGGAAGAATTTTTATATGAAGTACTGGGAGATTTTTACATTAAAACCAATGATGTTGTTTTGCTGAGGAGTGAGAGCAGTGCCAAGTGCTTTGCAGGATTTCCCACTGGATATACGGTTGTATTGGGAGGATTAAATGAGCTGGGACAGGCTTCTGTTAATCCATTATCCTATATCATGCTTGAGCTGTATCATGAAATTTTGCTGCCGCAGCCAAATTTATCTGTAAGAATGAATGAGCTTATTCCAAGGAAATTTTTATTAAAGACTTGTGAAACTATTCGTTTGGGTACGGGCATTCCCCAACTTTTTAATGATGAAGTGTGTATACCGGGATTTTTGAGCAAAGGGGTTTCACTGGATGATGCGAGAGATTATGCAACGGTTGGTTGTGTAGAAACGAGTATTCCGGGACGAACATACGGGCTTCATGATATTGCACTGTTTAATTTGTTGAGAATTATGGAGCTTAGTATGTATAAATTGAGAAACAAGACTGATTTAACTTATGATGAATTGACGGAAGATATTAAATCCAGTATTTCTTATTATGTTGAATTAGTAGCAAAGGGCTCAGATATTGTGGATTTGGGTCATCGCCATTACGCGCCTACTCCATTTTTATCAGTATTAATTCAGGATTGTTTAATTAACGGGAAAGATGTAACAGAAGGCGGTGCACGGTATAATTTTTCCGGTGTACAGGGAATTGGAGAAGCAAATCTCAGTGATTCCATGTATGTAATCAAGAAAATGATTTTTGAAAACAAGGAAATGACTTTTTCAGAGTTGTTGAGCGGAATGGAAGCTAATTTTGAAGGAGATTATGCAATCCTTCAAAACCATGTGATTCAGGACTTTGATAAATATGGAAATGATAATGATGAGATTGATGAAATTGCTGCTAAACTGTTTCGTCACTATGCGAAGGAGCTGGAAAAATATACGAATGTCCGTGGAGGGCAGTTTATTCCCGGAGCTTATACAGTTTCTGCACATATTCCTTTAGGAGAAGCAGTCGGGGCAACACCGGACGGAAGAAAGGCCCAGGAGCAGTTGGCTGACGGCGGTCTGTCGCCAATGGTCGGACGTGATCGACTGGGACCTACAGCAGTCTTGAAATCAGTCAGTAAGCTGGATAATTATCTGACTGTTAACGGCAGCCTGCTGAACTTGAAATTTCAGCCGAATACACTTAAAGGAAGACAGGGACTGAATAAATTTGCTGATTTTCTAATGGCTTATACAAAATTGAAAATTCAGCATGTTCAGTTCAATGTTCAATCTAGAGAAACACTGCTTGCCGCACAAAAAGAACCAGAGAAGTACTCGGGGTTATTGGTACGTGTGGCTGGTTATAGTGCTTTCTTTGTTGATTTAAATAAGAAAATCCAAGACGATATTATCGCTCGTGTAGAGCATGAACTATAAAAAGAGGGATATTCATGAAGAATAAAGGCTTACTATTTAATATTCAGCGCTACTCGATTCATGATGGAGGAGGTATCCGGACAATCGTATTTCTGAAAGGCTGTCCTTTAGCCTGTCCATGGTGTTCAAATCCTGAGTCAAGGTTGGCTGTTCAACCAACTAGTTGGGTAAAAAACGGCAAAAAGGAAACCGTGGGAAAATGGTATGATGTTGAAACAGTAGTTAATGAGGTGTTGAAAGATGAAATTTTCTATCGAACTTCAGGAGGAGGCGTTACTCTTTCAGGCGGTGAGGTATTGATGCAGGCAGATTTTGCTGCAGAACTGCTGGCAGAGCTTCATGATTTGGGGATTCATACAGCTATTGAAACAACAGGATGTTTTCCAGTTGATCGTCTGGCAAAGCTTTTGCCTTATTTGGATCAGGTGTTATTTGACTTGAAATTAATGAATGCCGCAGATGCGAAGCGGGTAATTGGTCTGGATGTAAATACTATAAAAGAAAATTTTGAACTGGCAGCGGCATACCGTGATGAAATTGATCTGATACCTCGTGTTCCTTTAATTCCCGGTTATACAGCTGTCCAAAATAACTTGTTGGAGATAATTGACTATTTAAATCGCTTAGATATAAAAGAAGTGCACTTGCTTCCTTTTCACCAATATGGCAGCAGTAAATATGAATATCTGGGTTGGAATTATGAAATGAAAGACAGTGAGCCTCTTTCTAAAAAAACAATAACTGAAATTAGAGAACTGTTTGAGAATAATGGTATTCATCCAAATGTTGATGGACTGGAATAAAAGGTATTTGGAAATTTTCTGTTGATGTCTCCTTGAATAGAACAAAAGAGCTCGAATCCATTTAGTGCACAAATGTGCACGTTTTGATAAGCTGCTGAGGATAACCTCTGATTTTACTGATTTTCGCAAACTTTCGTTGTGAGGATAAGGCTTCAGAGAGTTAGAGCTGATAAACTGAGGGTGTAAAAAAGAAAAGGAGTGACGTCAATTGGAATTTATGCTTGATACAGCGAATTTAGAAGATATAAAGAAATATAAGGAGATTGTTCCGCTGGCAGGTGTTACCTCTAACCCTTCCATTGTTAAAAATGAAGGAAAAATAGTATTCTTTGAACACATGAAAAAAATTCGTACAATTATTGGTTCTGAAAATTCTCTGCATGTTCAAGTGGTCTCTCAGGATTTTGAAGGAATGCTGGCAGATGCTGATGCGATTTTGAAAAATATTGATAAAAATGTTTATATTAAAGTGCCAGTGAATGAAGAAGGTTTGAAAGTAATCAAAGCGTTGAAGGAGAAAAAAATTAATGTAACTGCCACTGCTATCTATACTAAATTTCAGGCGTACTTGGCAATTGCCGCAGGAGCAGATTATATTGCCCCATATTTTAACCGAATGGAAAATTTGAATATTGATCCGTGCAAAAGTATTGCTGAGATGGCTAAAGAAATTGAAAGGACCCGCAGTTCTACGAAAATACTGGCAGCCAGTTTTAAAAATGTTGGTCAGGTAAATAATGCTTTAGAATGCGGAGCGCAGGCCGCTACAATGGGAACAGATATTTTCAAACAGGCATTTGGCATGCCTTCTATTCAAAAGGCTGTAGACGATTTTATTGCTGACTGGGAGCAAATTTTTGGAAAAGGGATAACAATCGCTGATTTATAATGAACAGCTAAAAACTGAGTAAATAAAAGGCCAAAGCCTTCTCGAAGGAGTTGCTCCTGCAGTTACTCGTCGCAAAAAGAATTTTTGCTTTTGTACCGCTGTTTATTCGGGGTTAGATATGACGAGAGTTTGGAACTTTGATTCTGTCCCAAACTCTTCTGAGAAGGCTTTTTCTGTTTAACTGCCCGCAGTTTAATCTAGGCTAATAGTACTTTTGATACATTTGTAAGCTAAGGAAATGTACTGGTAAATTATTATTCTGAAAAAAATGATAAAAAACATTTGACAGTATAAAAAAAATCCTATAAGATATTAATCAACACTTAATAATTAAATTCGATGAAGAGAAGAGTAAGTTTGAGCGGTCTTTCAAGAGAGTCTCCATTTGGTGAAAGGAGATAAGACAGGATAACTGAAGATGGTCTCAGAGGATAAGTTGTTGATAAGTAAGCAACTTCGGGCGGCACCCGATATCAATGCAGCAAGTTAGAAACTGACTTGTATTAGAGAAGAGACAGACGGATTTAAGTCACGTTTGTTTCAATGAAGGTGGTACCGCGGATTATTCGCCCTTTTACTGTATTTGCAGTAGAAGGGCTTTTTCTTTTTTTAAAATGGAATAGAGGAGTGGAAAAAGAGGAAAAGAGTTTTATCAAATAAATAATGAATGCATTGAGATGGAAAGTACAGATGGATTTTTATCAGACAGAGAGCCTGGGCAGCTGAAAACAGGTGATAAAAGACATGTGGAAAATGGCCATTGAGCAGCATCCCGAGTGGAGACTTTCTTCATAAGGCGGTGACGGCAGCACCCGATATAGTGCAGAGGTATAAGTGATGAAAATCACCGTACCTGCAGAGGAGACTGCTGTGAAGCAGTGTCGAAAAGAGGTGGTAGCACGCAGAAGGCGTCCTCAAGTGTATAAGGAATTTGTACATTTGAGGATGCCTTTTTTCGTTGAAGAAGAGCAGCTGAAAAAAGAATTGAACGGTGGAGCTGAAAATAAGCTTCATCAGTCTTGTAAAAAATACGTGAGGTGAAATCTATGATTGAGTTGAAAAATGTGAGTGTGACATTTCAGGAAAAAAAGAAAAAAATAGAAGCGGTAAAGGAAGTCTCTTTGAAAATTGATAAGGGTGACGTGTTTGGTATTGTGGGGTATTCAGGTGCCGGAAAAAGTACTCTGGTTCGTGTTATCAATTTGCTTCAGCGCCCAAATATCGGGGAAGTGATTATCAATCTGGAAAATCTTCTGAGCTTTTCACCAAGGAGGCTGAGAGAACAGAGGAAAAAAATTGGGATGATTTTTCAGCACTTCAATTTGATGAATGAACGGTCTGTGTTTGACAATATTGATTTTTCTCTGAAGTATTCAGGGTTAAATAAACAGGAGAGAAAGAGAAAAATAAACGAACTGCTGCAGCTGGTTGGGCTGGAGGAAAAACAGGAAGCCTATCCCAGCCAGCTGTCAGGAGGACAAAAACAACGGGTAGCGATTGCAAGAGCATTGGCAAATGATCCGGAAATCCTGCTCTGTGATGAAGCAACAAGCGCTCTTGATCCTAAAACAACGATTCAAATACTTGAATTGCTGAAAAAACTTAATCAGGAGCTGGGTCTTACCATCGTTTTAATCACTCATGAAATGCAGGTTGTCAAAGAAGTATGCAACCGTGTTGCGGTAATGGAAGATGGAAAGGTGATTGAGGAAAATGATATTGTAACAGTCTTCAGTGATCCCAAAGAAGAGTTGACGAAGGATTTTATTCGAACTGCAGCACATATTGATCAGGCACTGCAAACCATCATTGAACACCCAACATTAACTAATTTGGCTGTTAATGAAGAACTTGTAGAATTGTCTTACGTTGGAGAGCAGACGAGTGAGCCGCTGATTGCCCAGCTGTTTAGTAAATATCATGTGATTACGAACATATTATATGGCAATGTAGAAATTGTTCAGCAGGTGCCGATTGGACGCCTGATTGTCGTTTTATGCGGCGAAGAAAATCAACGTGTGAAGGCCAGAGAGTTTTTGGCAGAGCAGCAGGTGAAGGTCAGCGTACTTGAAGAGATAAATCAGAATAAAGAAAAACGGAAATTACAGGTTATATAGGAGGAGACGAGATGCAGCAATTTTTACAAAACTATTTTCCAAATGTCATTCAGCTTAAGCAGGAGTTTATCAATAGTACAATTGAGACGCTGTACATGGTATTTTGGACAGCTTTGGGAGCTGGAATTTTAGGAATTATCTTAGGGGTCATTTTAGTGACAACAGCTCCAAAAGGAATTTTTTCAAATCAGCTTGTTTACAATATTTTGGAGAAATTCATAAATGTTTGTCGTTCCATTCCCTTTATTATTATGCTGGCACTGATTCAGCCGATTACTCGTATGCTGACAGGAACGACAATCGGAACCACGGCAGCTCTGGTTCCATTAATTGTGGGAGTAACGCCATTTTTTGCCAGACAAATTGAAAATGCGCTGCTGGAAGTGGATCAGGGGATCATAGAAGCAGCTGAAGCGATGGGCACCAGTCCTTTTGGCATCATTGTTCGAGTTTATTTGATTGAGGGTCTGCCCAGTATTATTCGGGTGTCAGCAGTAACAGTGATCAATTTAATCGGCTTAACGGCAATGGCTGGTGCTATAGGTGCCGGAGGATTGGGAAATCTGGCAATTACCAGAGGCTATAATCGATTTCAAACAGACGTGACTATTGCAGCAACGGTGATCATACTGATTTTGGTTTTTCTGAGTCAGTTTATCAGTAATTTATTAATAAAAAAAACATCACATTAGAAATGGGGACATAAAAATGAAAAGAACAGTTAAATTTTTAGCAGCAATTGCTTTAGCAGGAATCGTATTGGCCGGATGTTCATCAGGAAGTGCCAAGATAGACAAAAATGAGGTAGTCAAATTGGGTGTGGTTGGTGCCAACAATGAGGTCTGGGAATCGGTAAAAGACCGGTTGAAGGAAGAAAATATTGAGTTGGAAATTATTGAGTTTTCGGATTATACGCAACCAAATGCTGCTTTGGCAGAAAAAGAAATTGACTTAAATTCATTCCAGCATCAGATATTTTTGGATAACTACAATACCGAACATAAAACGGATCTTGTTTCAATTGGAAATACAGTCAACGCTCCTTTGGGTGTTTATTCTGAGAAGTTAAAAGATATTGAAGACATAGAAAACGGCGGAGAAATTGCCATCCCAAATGATACAACAAATGGCGGGAGAGCTTTGTTATTACTGCAAAGTGCAGGATTAATAAAAGTTGATCCAGGAGCACAGCAGACTCCGACAGTTAATGATATTACGGAAAATAAGCGAAATCTGAAAATTACTGAACTGGATGCCGCTCAAACTGCTCGTGTCCTTCAGGATGTGGATGCGTCAGTTATTAACAGCGGAATGGCTGTTGATGCAGGTTTTATTCCTACCGAAGATGCAATCTATCTAGAGCCGGTGGATGATACGTCAAAACCCTATGTGAATATCATTGTGGCGAGAAAAGAAGATGAAGACAATGAGCTGTATCAAAAAATCGTCGATGCTTATCAACAGGATGAGACAAAAACGGTGATTGATGAAAGTACGAAAGGCTCAAGTATTGCTGCGTGGGAAACTTTTGGACGCAAGTAAACTAATGATTGAGGAAAATGGAGGAAGGAACTATGAGTACAGCAGTGAAACAAAATATACGAGATGAAGTTCTGGCAGGAAAAGAGGAAGTAATCTCTTTACGAAGATATTTTCATCAGTATCCAGAAGCCAGCTTAAAGGAATTTCAGACGATTAAAAAAATCAAAGAAGAGTTAACAAAACTCGGAATCTCTTATGTTGAAGTAGGAGAAACAGGAGTGCTTGGAACGATAGAAGGTAAAAAAGGAGCTGGTAAAACGATTTTACTGCGTGCAGATATTGATGCATTGGAATTGGAAGATAAAACCGGGAAAGAGTATCAGTCTAAAAATCTGGGATTAAATCATGCCTGCGGACATGATGGACATGCTGCGGCTTTACTTGGAGCTGCCAAAATCTTAAAAAATCGTGAAAATGATTTTACAGGAAAAATTCTGTTGGCTTTTCAGCCGGCAGAGGAGATCGGGGCAGGAGCCTGCCAGTTTGTGGATGGCGGTTTTGTAGACGAGGTAGATCGTGTGTTTGGTATCCATCTGGATTCTAGTGTTGAAGTTGGTAAGTTAGTGGCAACAAAGGGACCGACGAATGCCTCCTGCGATATTTTTAAAATTGAAGTGGAGGGCTTCAGCAGCCATGTGGCACAGCCTGATGTCGGCAGAGATGCTGTATTGGCAGCTGCCAGCATTGTGGTTGAACTGCAGAAAATTGCAGCAAGAGAAGTTTCCCCTCTGGATACTGTTGTTGTCGGAATTGGTGTACTGAACGCCGGAACACGGTACAATATTGTTGCCAATCATGCAGAAATTGAAGGAACTGTTCGAACATTCAGCCATGAAACGAGGGCGTTTGTTTTAAAACGAGTGAAAGAAATTGCAGAGCAAATCGCAGCAGCCCATCGTACAAAAATCTCGGGATTTTCTATCTATGACGCAGCAGGACCGCTGATCAATGAAGAGGAGTCAACCCAGCTGGCTCAAAAGGTTGCAGCCGAAATTGTTGGAATCGAAAATGTAATAACTGATAATCAAAAAAGTCTTGGAGCAGATGATTTTGCAGATTTCCTGAGTAAAGCTCCCGGCGTCTATGGACGGGTGGGGACTCGTAATTTAGAAAATCCAGATACTCAGTACGGCCATCACCATGAAAAATTTGATATTGATGAAGATGGACTGGCGTATGCGACAGAGTATCATGTGACGTACGCACTAAGTTATTTAGCAGAGTAAAAGTTGTTCTCCTGACTAGAGTATTGGCCGAATTAAAACTAAGCTATGCTTCTAATTCAAGAAACGTGCAGCCAGTGTGGGAGCAACTCGGCAGAAAACGCTGAGTTCATCCCTAACTAGAGTCAAACTAGCTGTAAAGTCGTACAATATTTAACTGAGCTCGCTTCAATAAGTATTCCTTGAATAGAGGCTCGCTCATCTAGGAGCATTAGCAGGATGGTATATAATGCTCTGATGGGGATAAATTTGTCAAAATTTATTCCATATACAAAGAGATAGCTGTATAGGAACAGCATTCCTTTTTTAAACGGAGTTGACGCCTCCCGTAGTTACCTCTTTGAAATAGAGTTTTCAAACAAGTCCTAATTCCTCGGAGCAGTTCAGTAAATAGAAAAATCAGCAAGACTTTTCTCGAATGAGGAGAGGCTTGTTGATTTTTTTATGGAAATAATTTTTGAGAAATACGACTATTAGAAACGAACTTCCTACCTAAAAAATAAGCAAAATATTGAACAATAATTTATAAAACTGCATAATTTAAAGAGAAAAGTATCGAAAAAAATGAAAAATTATTGATAAGGGCATAGGTCTGTCTAAACAAATATGCCGATGACTTCTACAGCATCGGCATAAAATATTCAATTATTCTTTTACAACAAGCACAGTACAAGGTGCATTCTGGACAACATAGTTCGTTGTTGATCCGACAGTTGTTTCAGTCAGCCGTCCTTTCCCTGTAGCCCCTATAACGATTAAGTCAATTTTTTCCTCAGTTGGAACCGTTGTTGCGATGTAGTGTTTCGGGTTGCCGATTTCAACAATAGGGGTGACATCAAATAAATTATGTTCAGAAGCATAAGCAAGGTGTTTTGCCATTTCGCTTTCAACCAGCTCTTTTTCTTCTTCCAGAACTTTTGAAAAGGCAAAAGAGCTGTGGCTGATGGCATTTTTATCAATGATCGCCAGGACATATAGTGCAGCACCATTTTGAGCAGCAATTTCAACAGCATGTTTCAAAGCGAGTTCAGAGTTTTTGGAACCATCTACGGCGACTAGGATTCTTTCATAGTTTTTCAGCATGGTACTCATCTCCTTCTTGTTCATTTAAGTATAACATGTACAAAATTTAAAAAGAAATGGAAGGCTGCTTTATGCCAGATGAAAATGAAGAAATACATGAGCTGCTGATCAGGTGATTGGGTCAGCCTCATTCTATTAACAAAAAATAATTTGAAGCAGTTTTTGCGTACGTTTATTTATATAGTAAAATGGAAAATAAGAATAATAAGCCAAATAATTATAGTACTTATCGATTAAAAATAAATTTCAGAAAGAGCAGGACCGTAGAATGAAACTATATTTAAGACAGGCAACACTTGAAGAGCTTCAACAAATCATGACAATTATCGAAACTGCCCGTGTGGAGTTGGCGAACAGAAAAATACCGCAGTGGCAAGCTGGGACCGGACCAAATGAGGAAATGTTGAAAGCAGATATTCTTTCAGAAAATTGCTATGTCCTAATTCTGGAGAGCGAGCTTGTTGGTATTGGTGTAATTTCTGAGGAAAAAGATCCCGCGTATGAACAGATTAAAAATGGGCAATGGGAGACGAAAGCAGCAGGTTATGCATCCATTCATCGAGCAGCTGTCAGCAGTGAGCATCAGGGGAAGGGACTGGCTGTTATGATGCTTCGCTTTCTGATAAATGCTGCCGTATTAAAAGGCTTTGTAGATATTCGTATTGATACTCACCCAAAAAATGAGATCATGCAGAAGGTCATTCAACGGGCAGGATTTGAGTTTGCTGGGGAGATTGAACTTGAAGTTCCAGATGGAGAAAGATACGCATATCAGATTTCACTGAATTAGTTCAAAGGGAAAAGCAGTCTGCTTTCTATGATTAATAGCAGGAACGAAGTAAGGAAATAATGAATGATGATCTATATTGTAAACTTTTTATTAATAGCGAGCTAAGCAGACAGAGCGTAATTGAAAGGAGTACAGATTTTCTGAATATGAATTTTTCTGAAGAGTAGATTTTTAAGAATTAAATACTCTGCATCGAAAGTTGAAAAAATGAGAAATACGATGAGAATCACTTAAAAGAATTTTCTAATGATTTTCTATTCTACCCTTATTATATAGTATAGATAAATTTGACTTTACCCATTTTTCACTAAAAACTCTATTATATCAGTAGTTGTAGATGCTGTTTTCTAAACAAATGAAGTACGCTTCGCAATACTGTCAGTTCAATGCTTTTCTGTATTAATTTCAAAAATTTTGAGTAAATTCAAAGAGATAAAGAATGGAAACAACAGTATAAACAAATGCTCCAACAATTGTTGGAGTATTTGTTGTTGTAAGGATTTCAATATGCGGTAGTGTGCTGTTTCGAAGGAAAACGTCTCTTTAAGGGAGGATATAAGACCTATCAGATCAATGATTAACGAGTACTAAAAGAAAAATCGGAAAATATTTTTCCGGTTTTTTTCTTTTTTCTTGATAAAGATCAAACGCTGTATTATAATAATGTTAATTAATTTTAGGTGTACCTAAAATTAAAGAAAGGGCGATGCTTAAATGGATAATAATCTATTAATCAATCATCTAACGATTTCCTATAAAAGAAAAATAGCTGTTCAAATTGAAAATCTGATTATTACCAAAAATCAGCTGACTGGTATTATCGGACCCAATGGTGCAGGAAAGTCAACGTTGTTAAAAGGAATGCTTGGATTGATTCCCATAAACAGAGGAGAAGTAGTCTATAAAAACCAGCCAGTAAGCCGACAATTAAATAAATTTGCTTATGTGGAACAAAGACAGGAGATTGATTTATCCTTCCCGATAGATGTTTTTGGTGTTGTTCTACTGGGCACTTATCCGAAAATCGGTTTAATTAAAAGACCGGGTAAAAAAGAAAAGGAACTGGCGTGGAGCTGTCTGGAAAAAGTGGGTATGGCTGATTTTGCTCATAATCAGATTGGCGAGTTGTCAGGCGGACAACTACAACGGGTCTTTATTGCCCGGGCATTGGCTCAGGAAGCAGAATGGATTTTTTTGGATGAACCTTTTGTTGGAATTGATGCTACGAGTGAAAAGATTATTATTGATTTGCTTAAGCAATTAAGAGATGAAGGAAAATCTATAGTGATTGTCCATCATGATCTTCACAAGGTCAGGGATTATTTCGATCAGCTGGTTTTATTGAATAAGCAGGTCATAGCTTTTGGTTCTGTCGATCAGGTGTTTGAAGTTGATAATATGAAAAAAACGTATGGAGAAGAAATAGCTGAAATGCTGAGGCTGGGAGGGAAATAGATGATTAACAATTTTATTGACGGACTGATGAACTATCAGTTTTTGAAAAATGCTCTCTTTACTTCTGTAATGGTAGGAATCATTGCAGGTGTTATCGGATCATTCATTATTTTGCGGGGAATGTCTTTGATGGGAGATGCGATTTCTCATGCTGTCCTTCCTGGGGTAGCTGTGTCGTACATGCTCGGTACAAGCTATATTATTGGCGCTACCTTGTTTGGAATTGGATCAGCTGCCTTGATCGGATTTGTCACAAAACACAGCAGATTGAAAACAGATACGGCGATTGGTATTGTCTTTAGTTCTTTTTTTGCCTTGGGAATTGTCCTGATTTCATTTGCAAGGAGTGCCACAGATCTTTATCATATTCTGTTCGGAAATGTTTTGGCAGTCAGAGATTCAGATATGTATTTAACCGCAGGTGTCGGTTTTGTAGTTATAGTCGTAGTGTTGTTGTTCTATAAAGAATTAAAAATTACTTCATTTGATCCGATAATGGCTCAGTCTTATGGATTAAATGTGAGCTTTATTAATTATCTGCTGATGTTTCTTTTGACTCTTGTGGCTGTTACTTCGCTGCAGACAGTAGGTACAATTCTGGTTATTGCCATGCTGATTACTCCGGCTGCAACTGCGTATCAATTAACAAACAGTCTTCCGAAAATGATTGGTCTTTCTGTATTGTTCGGAGTGTTAAGCTCTATCATCGGACTTTTTTTCAGCTACAGTTATAATCTGCCATCAGGAGCAACCATTGTTTTGACGGCAGCAGTGTTTTTCATTTTAGCATTTGTATTTTCGCCAACGAAAGGAATGATTTCCGAATTAAGAAAGGAGCAGCAGGATGAAGCATAAATTAATTAAAGCAGGATTGGCAGGACTTGCAGCTGTTATGTTCTTAACCGCTTGTGGAAATAAAGAGGGGAGTAGTAGCCAGGCGGAAGATCAGAATAAACTGACGGTAGTTGCTACAAATTCAATCATTGCGGATATGGCTGATGAAGTCGGGAAGGATTTGGTATCCATACACAGTATTGTCCCTGTAGGAACAGATCCTCATGAGTATGAGCCTCTGCCTGTAGATATTCAAAAGGCCAGTGAAGCAGAAATCGTTTTATATAATGGACTAAACCTGGAGACAGGAAACGGCTGGTTTGAGAAGTTAATGGAAACATCTGGTAAAGAAGAAAATCAGGATTACTTTGCAGTCAGCAAAGAAGTTTCTCCAATATATTTGACCAGTGAAGGTAATACAGATCAGGAAGATCCGCATGCCTGGCTGTCAATTACAAACGGGATCGCTTATGTCAAAGAAATCGCAAGAATTTTTGAAGAAAAGGACCCGGAACATGCCTCTGTTTATAGAGAAAATGCGGAAAACTATATTGAGCAGCTGGAAGAACTGAATGAGAAAGCAAAAAATGAATTTGCTGATATTCCTGAAAGTAAAAAGCTGCTGGTTACCAGCGAAGGAGCTTTTAAGTACTTTTCGAAAGAATATGGACTGAAGGCTGCTTATATTTGGGAAATTAATACAGAAAGTCAGGGAACACCGGAGCAGATGAAGTCAATTATTGATACAGTTAAAAAATCAGATGTTCCTGTGCTGTTCGTTGAAACCTCTGTAGATGCGAGGAGTATGGAACGACTGTCCAAAGAAACAGGATTGCCGATTCACAGCAAAATATTTACTGATTCCCTTGCGGATAAAGGTAAGGATGGTGATACATATTACAGTATGATGGCATGGAATCTTGAGAAGATTCATGAAGGACTGTCGGAATAAAAGAAGGGGTAGAAACAACTGAAAAATGATCTTAGTAAGATGGCATTCATCACTAAGATCATTTTTTTTATCTGTTGCTTAATTATTGTTTTTCAACGACTGCCTGCCAGATGCCCTTAGAACCAGTTCTAAGGTAAAATGGAGGACGGTGCAGAGATTCAAGCGATTAGTAATGGCGATTTTCCAGGTTGTACAATGCTGGAAAAGGTTACAGAGTTTTCTATTTCCTTGAAGGGAAAACCTTATATGTATTTTAGAATGGCCAGTCGAAACAGATAAACAGAAATTTAGGAGGGAAAATCATGAGCTTTGATCGTTTGGCAAAAAGCTATTATTGTAAAAGTCGGCAGTGAAGAAAATATTTTTTCGATTGTTCCATTATTGCTATCTAAAAAGCTTTAAGAAATTTATCAATGTTTTTCTTTGTTTTAAGTCACTGCTGAGCCAAAAATTAAACCAGTTTGTTCATCATTGACAATCAAAGATAAGGATGATAGTATTAGTGCCGTTACAAAATATCAAGTTGTTTGAAGCAGCTTCTTACTTGTAACCTGGGTTCATCAACCATCCCCAGTAAAAAAACTAGGAGAAAGAAGGAGAAATTATGCAATCATCTGTTTCATCAGGTAAAAAACTGCGAGTAGTCACACTGAACGCAATTATTATGGCACTGTATTTGGCGTTAACATTGTTTGTTGCTCCTGTTGCTTCCGGTCCGATTCAATTCAGAATTTCAGAAAGTCTGAACCATTTGGTCGTTTTCAACAGAAAGTTGATGTGGGGCGTTTTAGGCGGCGTTATTTTTTATAATATTATTTTTGGGTACGGTGTCATTGACGCTTTATATGGCGGAGCACAGACTTTCGTTTCTTTAGGTTTGACCGCTTTACTCTATAATAAAGTAAAAAGCGAGAAAATACGACTTGTCTTAAATACTTTATTTTTTACAGTATCAATGGTATTTATTGCGGTCATGCTGGTAAATACAGGCGGAGCAGAAAACGGCGGATTCTGGACAACCTATTTGTTTTTGGCTCTTAGTGAATTTATCGTTATGGCGTTATCAGCACCATTGATGTATTTCTTAAATAAAAAGATCCATTTTGAATCACGAATCTAAACAGATGTGTGATGTCAAAGTTTGGATAGGTTTTGAATTTTTAATCAAAGGACAGGACAATTAGCAGATTGTTCTGTCCTTTGTTTTTTGTCTGACTGTCTTAAATATTTTTCTGTCAGTTTTACCTTAGTTTAATAGGCAATTAAAAAAATTTTCCAAGTCACTGTTATTTTAACAAAATCTGCAGTAAATTAGTATTACATGAAACAGTGGCTGTTCCACAAAAGTGATTGGGTCCTTTTATCCCCCAAAAAAGTTCTTTATACTGAACCTTGCATGACTTATCCAAGACCAATGTAAAGGATTTTTTTTGTCATGGAATAGGTGAAGAGTTTAATGCAACAACAGTGACATTCAGTATAAAATATGAAAGGCTATTTGGTGTTGCGTCTGATTATTTCCCGCTTGCAAATAAATCACTTATTGCATATGATAGTGTATTTCGGCTCGTCAACTATTTGCTAGATATTTTTTATTATATTATTATGAAAAATACAGAAAGATTAAAGTTAAGATATTTCTAATGTTATTTTATAAGTAGTTGTTATAGGTTTGCGCGCGACATTATAGTTGCTAAATATAAATATTGGAGGGGTTTAAATGAAATTCAAATTATCTTCTAAAATATTATTTTTAGGTGTTATTGGTCTATCTGGGTTAATTTTGGGTACGGTTAATGTCAACGCTGCTTCTTTTGAAGATATGAAAGAACATGTTGAAGCTGGTGAGGGTCAGGTGTATAATCCAATCTCAAATGAGATTATGGATGAAGAGAAATCGTTAGAGTATGTTCAATATATTGAAGAAGCATTGGAAGGTTCAAATAGCGAAGAAATCCCAGAGGAAATACAAATAGAAGCTTTTATAGAAACTAAATCTGAGGAATCACCGCAATCAAATGTTGACGATATGTTCCCACCAATATTAACACGAGGAACAACGCCACCGACTGGGACACCTAGAATTGTGGATGATTTCGTAAAACCATATGAATCAAATCCTTTTTCTGGTAGTGGTTGGCATTTCAGCGGATTGAGATTTACAGTGAGAAATGTAAAGCTTAGCCCATATTTTGGTATAAGAGCACACTTAGATTCATTCAAATTTTTCAACGGTATGCATGATGTAGTTGTACCAGTTAGCAATAATTTTACGTATACAGTTTCAAATTTTAGAGGTACGCCATTTATCGGTTATTTTGCTACTTGGAATCCAGTAACAAATAGTCGTTATCATATCTATTAATAAATTTCTAATATTAGTAAAATCAGAGTGCAGTTAAAAATTGTTCTCTGTTTTTTTTTATTTCTTAAATATAAAAAATAAATTACTATTAAGTGAAACCTTTCAGTACATTTTTTTCTCTAATAAGTATAGGGAGGAGGAGGCAAAAGAGTTTATGAAAAATGAGTTACAAGTGAGTTTGGTTGAGAAGGCCAAAAAAGGTGACGCTGAGGCGTTTGTAGAGCTTTGTCGATGTTATCAAAGTGTCTTGTATAACTCAGCGTACAAGTTACTTCAAAATAACGAAGATGTCTCGGATTGTCTACAAGAAACTGAAATAATTGCGTGGAAAAATATTAGTATGCTTAAGAACTCAGCTGCATTTAATACTTGGATTTTTAGGATTATGATAAATGTAGCAAAGGCTATTGTAAAACGAAGAATTGATATGGTTCGGATTGAAGAAAATGATGTGTTTGTTGAAGAAAAATATTATGGAGAATCTGAACTAGGGCAAATATTTGATCTGTTGCCTGAGAAATATAAAATTCCCATAATATTACATTATTACGCAGGTTTCAATATTAAGGAAATTGCCAGCCAACTGAATTTACCTAAAAATACAGTGAAAACTAGGTTAGCACGTGGAAGAGAGAGGTTAAAAATTTTATTGGAAGGAGAACAAAATGGCTGATAAAAACATGAACTTTATTAGAAGTGAAATAGAAATTCCAGAAGAAGTGTTGAAGGATTTAGAGAAAAACCGACAAAGAATACTAAGTCACGAGGTGGAGCAGAAAATAAATACGAAGAAACATAAAAAAACAGTGATTTTAGCAGTTCTAGCAGTAGCGGTAGCAATGATTCTTTTTGTTAATCCGCAAGTTAACTCGGCTATAAGGAATGCTTTGGGGATAAGCAAAGATTCGGGTGTTGCAGCAATAGAAGATAAAGGGATAGAAAACAATTTGAATCTAGTAAGCAAATCAAATGACATGGAAATAACGTTAACAAAATTTGTTTCGACAAAAAGAAAAATGGCATTTGAGTATCAATTTAAAATGGATGAGGAATTAAAGACATTATTGGAAAAGAACAGTAAAACAGAAGATCCGTGGGCTAAGACATTTGAATTTATAGATGTTTCGCTCTATGTTAATGGGGGAACGAAGGATATCTATGGTGGAGTATCAGGTAGTTCAACCAGTCGAGTTGAGGGAGATATGTTTTACGGGTCTGTATTCTCAACTTTTGATAAGGAAATTATTCCTGAAAATGCCAAATTGACATTACATATCACTCGGTTAGCTTGGCAAGATAAGGAAGCTGCAGCAGCTGAGATATCGAGAGCAATGGAGAATCCAGACCCAACGGCAACGTTTACAATAGAGAATGCTATTGAATATGAGGGGGATTGGTCTTTCGATATTGAGTACAAACCATTGATGCAAACAGCTGCCCCAGAAATCAGTAACATAAATAATATTAGTGACATTCAAGTGAAGAGTGACGCATTACAAACCGTGGTGAAATTCAAGGCACCAGTCAATGAAGATAGCAGAACAGCGGTAACAATTTACAAAGATGGTGTTAAATTAGATGGTGTGACACATATGGGAAGTCAACAAATTGACGAAATCAGTGTTACTTTCAGCTTAAGTGCATTGGATAAAACAAATTCTGTTTATACGGTCCAATTAAATAAGATAGATTCTTTTGGTGAACCGATTGAAGAAATAGGATACTTTGATCTGAAAAATAACTAAAATGTTAATATTTCAAATTTTTACCTTTTTTATAGGAAAACTACAGATTAGTCAATTTGAATCGGATGGGTCGGGACTGTGACAAAAGCAGTCCTAAAATAATTAAAAAAGAAAAATGGCAATCGAAAATTTGTTGAAAGCTTTCGATTGCCGTTTTTCTTTGTCTTTTCCCCGTGCTCTGGCAGCTAATTCATCATGCTTAAAGCTAAAATGACAATCCCGGATTCTCTCCGAACCTTCTCCATCCCCTCTACATGATAACGGGTGAAACCCAAACAAGCCTGCTCTTTTTTCTTAAACATCTATTTTACAGTACCAGATTCAGTAAATAATATGACTATTTTTTTGTATCGCCGATAGTAAAATTAAGCTAGATAACTAAAGTAAGTCATTTGTGCTACACTCAAAATAGTTCTGACCAAAGACTTATAAGGAGTGAAGTCAAGCATTTCCTATTTCATGCTCTGTCAGGACACTCTATCGTAAGTTCAAAGCCAATCAATTTGAGTGCATAAAATTCCCAATGAAGGGAAAAAGAAAGCCCAACAGGTATAACGAGCGTCGCAGAAAGCAAGCGTTTAAACGCACTATTTCAGAAAGAATTAATGACTATCCTGAATTTAACCAGGAATTTGGTCATTTGGAAGGCGACACAATTGTCGGCGTTCATCATAAAAGTGGCGTCATCACGCTGGTTGAGCGCCTGTCAAAAGTGATTATTACGCTGAAACCAGACAGTCGCAAAACAGTAGATATCGAAAAAGCAACCACTAAATGGTTACAAAATATTCCCAAGAACTTATTTAAATTCATTATCTTTGATTGTAGAAAAGAGTTCTCAAATTGGAAAGATATGAGTAATGACAATGATAGTTCGATCTATTTTGCAGATCCTGGAACACCGTCACAACGGGGATTAAATGAGCATTCAAATGGCTTATTGCGTAAAGACGGTCTACCTAAGAGCATGGATTTTAATCAAGTTGACCAAGCCTTTGTTTCAGCTGTCGCCTCCAAAAGAAATCATATACCAAGAAAATCATTAAATTATCAAATACCAATAGAGGTATTTTTGAGTTACATAAGTGAAGATCATTTGTCTAGCTTAATTTGACAAATAAAAAGGAGAAAAGCATGACTAAAAGACCATCATTAGACAAAAACTTAGATAGCAAAATATTTCGTGATTTCTATTATTTGAAAAAAGAGTTGGTAGACTTTTGTAGAGAAAATGGCTTGCCTGTTTCGGGAGGGAAAATAGATATAACAGATAGGATAGCCTATTTTCTTGATTCTGGTAAAGTGCTATCTGCAACACCTAAAAAGAAAAAAGCAACAGTAATATCCAATATTAGCAAAGACACAAAAATTGAACCTAATTTTGTATGCTCCGAACAGCATAGAGTATTTTTTAAGGAATATATAGGAAGTGGTTTTTCATTTAATGTAACATTTCAAAAATGGTTAAAAAGTAATGAAGGAAAAACGTATCAAGAGGCAATAATAGCCTATCATAAAATTCTTGAAGATAAGAAAATGGGAAAAACGAAAATTGACAAACAATTTGAGTACAATACCTATATTAGAGATTTTTTTGCAGATAATAGGGGAAGTTCTTTAGAAAAAGCGATTAAGTGTTGGAAATATAAAAAGCAATTACAAGGGCATAATCGATACGAAAAATCAGATCTAATAGCGATAAACTGAAAGATTCAAATTTGAATTTTTAGTATGGTCTTAATGATGTATTACCGAAAGGGAATGGGAGAACACAGCGTAAAGTTATTCGGGTTTTAATGTTGGCTAAAGGGTGCGTGGTGTTGATTAATGTTGATGGTCAAGATGAAGTTTATAAGCAATATATGGATGGAACAGTTTATTCAGATATGAAATTTGTGGAGAGATTGGTCAGTTCTTTAATGGAGAAAATAGTTGAATAATAAATTTTTTATGATATAAAGACAGAAATACTTTGAATGAGATGTTTTTGTCTTTTTTACTATCGGCGTAACTAAAAATCCAAGTTTTATTTATCTGAAAGGAAACATGACTTTTAGTATAGGGATATCGGTTATAATTCTTAGAGAAGATGCTGGATACTTATTAAACGTTCGCCCATGAAAGTCATATTTTTATACACCGAAACTTATACCGGTTGACTTCAAACATGAGAATCCTCTTCGGATCATTACGAATCGGCACGATCTTAATGTACAGGTGATTGCGACCTTGTTGACTACGCTTATTAAGCTTAAAATAGGGATAAAGGAAAAGATGTTTCAGATCAAGCGTTTGTTTCACCCGCTGTGCCCGGACTTTCCTTTTTGATTTTTTTGGAAAAAGTAAGTAATCAGAATATACTGACTACATTTATACAGCACTGATGACTTATTATAAAAGTTTACAGGTCATATTTCTTTTTTTAGTTTACAAAAGCGCAAGGAAGCGATAGAATACGGGAATATGGGAACAAAAAAAACAGATCAATCTACTGATGTTATATTAAAGCTATCAGAGTCATAGATTAATGATAAATAGGAGAGTTATGGAAATGTATGAATTTAAGATTGGCATTAATCCTGAAGAACATGATCAGTTTGTAAAAGAACATCCGTTGTGTAATTTGCTGCAGTCGTCTTCCTGGGCTAAGGTAAAAGATAATTGGGATTCAGAAATAGTCGGCGTATATAGTGATGGAAAACTGGTTGCATCAAGTTTGGTACTTATTCAGTCTCTTCCGGCAGGGTTTACGATGCTGTATACCCCCAGAGGACCAATTTTAGATTATACTAACAAGGAGCTTGTTCACTTTTTTCTGACAAATCTGAGGAAATTTGGAAAGCAGAAACGGGCACTTTTTGTTAAAATGGACCCGACAGTAATCCATAAGAATATTTCACTGACTCGTGAAGAAACGCTGAACTCTCAGGCTGAGGAAATTGTTCAAAATATTGAAGCTAGTGGGGCAAGGCATCAGGGCTATACAATGGAAATGGATGCGACCATCCAACCTCGATTTCAGGCTAATATCTATAAAGAAAACTTTAGTGAAGAGCAGCTGTCCAAGAGTACGAAGAAGATGCTGAAGCAGGCAGAAAAAAAGGGAGTCGTTGTCCATATGGGGCATCAGGAGCTGGTTTCTGATTTTGGGAAAATGGTTCAGCTGACGACAGAGCGTCAACACATCTCTTTGCGGAATGCAGACTATTTTACCAAGCTGATGACTATCTATCCTGAAAATTCATTTATTATGCTTGCAGAGGTAGATTTAAAAGCTCGTTATGAAGAAACAAAAGCTCGACATGATAAAAATAAAGAAGAGCTGGCTAATTTGAAAGAGAATCAAGTGAAGAAACGTCATAATTTAGAAGAGCTGGAATTTTCTTTGACAAGAGAATTAGCTGAACTGGAAGAGCATATTGCTGACTCAGGAGATAAGGCTGTTGTGGCCGGAACATTGGCTTTGAATTTTGGTTCAACCAGTGAAATTCTATACGCAGGAATGGATGATCGTTACAAACGCTATATGCCTGCATACAAAGCGTGGTATGAGTCCATTAATGAATGTTTTAACCGCGGCTGCCAAAGCTGTAATATGGGGGGATTAGAAGGGTCATTGAATGATGGTCTGTTGAAATTCAAATCTAATTTCAATCCGACAATCAATGAATTCATTGGAGAATTTGATTTGCCTGTGAACAAGCTACTGTTTAGAGCGAGTCAGTATGCCTATAAATTGAGAAAAGGCAGAAAATAAAAAAGAGTGTAAACCAAAAATTTAAATACCGCTCCAAAATCAGACAGAAAATCTGACTTTGGAGCGGTATTTTTTTATCTTATGATGCAAACTTTTCTACAATTTTTGTGTGGTATTTGTTTTTGTTAATCGAAGCAAGACCGCTGCAACCGCAACTGTGGCAAAGGCCGCCACAAGAGCTTCGATAATTCCGCTCGTAAAAATGATTCCCAGAATAACAGAAAATACTGTTTCGATATCAATGTCCATTGCCTGAGCATATGCATCTTTAAACAACAGGAAAATCCCGCCCATTACTAAAATAGTATTGGTTGCTGAACCGCAGAAACCTGCTATAAAAAGTCCGACTGTCTGCAAAGACTTATTATTTTCCGCTTTTGTTTTAAACAGCTTGTAAACATAGTAGGGAACAACCCCAATTAATATTCTTGGAATGAAGGCTATTAGAACTGCTTTCCAGCTTCCCTGATCTGTCCCAATAACAGGAATTACTGGTGAAAAAACAAAGGAAAGAGGAGAGATAATGATTGTACTCCGAATCATACTGATGATGCCGAAGACGCCTCCCAGAAATCCGCCAATCTTAGGTCCTAAAATAATCGATGCAATGATAACAGGAATATGCATAGTTGTTGCATTAATTGGGCCGATTGGTATAAACCCCAGAAATGGAACGACAGCGAGTAAAATAAGGATCGCTAAAAACATTGCTGTTAAAGTGAAATTTTTTGTGTTTTTCATTTATTGACTCCTTTCCTGAGAAGATGATTTGGACCGCTGCTATCATTTTGAAAGAATACATTAATATCAATTCTTATGCAAATAACAGCAGCATTGTTTAAGATCTGTCTGAAAACGCTGGTGGCAAGTATTTTTGTAGTTTTATGGATATCATCGGCATAAATCCTCACTTATGAACTATACAAGCTGCCCTTTTTCATGGACCTCCACCAAAATCGCTGAAAAACTCATTTTCCCAATAGTCTTCAGATTGGTCCTAGTGAACATTATCCAGAATCTGGTGTACATAAGCAACGATCTCATCTACCTCTGCCAGTGCACCTCTGCCAAAATCTCCACAGGCAAGTAAAGCTTCCCGCGGCTCAAGCTCCTGATAGCCGATTTCCTTCAAGGTATTCAAATTGCGCTGCATGATCAGATTTTGATACATATACGTATTCATCGCCGGTGCAATAACCTTAGGAACTTCCTCTTTCAGAGCAAGGGCAATAGTGGACAGCATATCATCTGCAATCCCATTTGCCAGCTTGCCAATAATATTAGCAGATGCCGGAGCAACAAGAAAGAGATCAGCTTTTTTGGCAAGCTCAATGTGATTAATCTGTTCAGGGTAAATTTCTTCCATTACTTCAGTATGAACGGGTCGTTTAGATAAAGCCTGCAACGTCAGCGGTGTAATGAATTTCGTACTGTTCGTAGTCATGATAACTTCGACGGAATAGCCAAGTTTCATCAGTCGACTGGTGATATCAGCTGCTTTATAAGCGGATATACTGCCTGAAACACCTAATAAAATTGTTTTCATAATAGGTTGCCACCTTTTCTTTTGTTAAGAAACCAAATGTTAGTATTATTCTAACAGAAAACAGCTGTTTAGTGATGATACAGCAATTATTTTTTCAGTATTTGTGTGTTTATGCGTGTTGCCTGATTGCTTTGCCAGTATGATTCCTCTGCTTTTAATTTGAATAATATAATCGAAAACCTTAAAAAATTTGTTGCAAATGAATCAGAATCGACTAAGTTTTTCCACATTTTTTACAATCAGCTGTGCAATTTCTATTTTTGTATCAGCTGTTTCTACATGATGATCTGCATGGATTAAAAGTCCACGGTGATTATTCCCTTGAATATTTTCTAAGTCATTTGCCAGAACGAAATCACAGTGATTTTTTTCAAGTGCAGCTGTTCCTACGTTGATCAGCTCATTGTCTGTAACACCTACAAGCAGTTTGAATCCTACTAAAACAGTATCGGGCTGATGTTCACGAATCATAGCAATTATTTTAGGGTTTTTCTTTAAGAAAAGCAAGAGTCGATCTGTATTGGAAGAAATCTTTTTTTCTGATTGACTTTGCTGACCAAGCGAATCTAGGACAGATTTTATGATTTCACTAATTTTTTGTCCCGTAGACAACTCTTCTTTTTGCAGTTTTTTTGTCAGATTCTGAATTAATTCTTCCTCAGGAATACTGATTTCGCTGGAGAAGTCGCTGACTGCCATACTATGAATAATACTGTCAAAATTGTGATTGGATAATAGCATCTTCATCTGCTGCTGAAGTTCAGCTGTTGTTTCTATTTCTATTACAGTCAGCTGTTTATTTTCAGCAGGACGAACAGCATAAGGGGTGGTCAGATAAATCACCTGATGCCCTTTTTCTAAAAAGACTTCCGCAATTGTTCGCCCTAAACGCCCTGTAGAATGGTTGGTAATGGAGCGGACGTTATCAATTTTTTCTGATGTACCTCCAGCTGTAATTAATACCTTCATTAACGATCTCCTTAATCGAATTTGATAATGGTTCTTCCGATGTGCTGCCCTTTTTGAAGAGAGGTGAATATTTCCGGTGCCTGACCCAGTGAGATTTCAGCAACTAATGCCTGCTCAGTGATATTCAGGTCAGTTGCCAGTCGATCCCAAATGGTCAGTCGTTTCTTCATATCAGTATTCACAGAGTCAATGCCCAACAGATTAATTCCCCGCAAAATAAATGGCAGGACAGTTGTTTTTAGATTAATTCCTCCGGCATTTCCGCAAATAGCAGCACTTCCTCCGTAGCTGATTAATGGCAATACAGCAGACAATGTCTCACCGCCCACAGTATCCAGAACAAAATCATATTCCTGTTTTCCAAGTGGACGGATTTTCTCAGGAATAAACTCATCTAATAGAAGGACATTGGAAGCTCCCAGCTTTTCTAAAACGGCAGCAGATTCTTTTTTTCTTGTTAATGCAGTGATGTTTTTGTAACCAAGCTTATTCAGCATGGCAATTCCAAGACTGGCTACACCGCCTGAAGCCCCTGTTACTAAAATATGTGCCTCTTTGTTTTCAGATAGTCCATGCTTTTCAAGACCATCTACACATAAAGCGGCAGTAAAGCCGGCTGTTCCTATAATCATCGCATCCTTTACCGACAGCTGTTTAGGTAAAGAGACAACCCAAGAGGCAGGAACACGTACATATTCAGAAAATCCTCCAGTATGTGCAACGCCTAATCCATAGCTGGTGACAATGACTTTGTCTTTTGGCTGAAACTGATCACTTTGGGAAGAGACGACTTCTCCACTGACATCAATTCCCGGAATCATAGGATAATTGCGGATGACACCGCCGTTTTTGAGTACCGCCAAAGAGTCCTTATAATTAATTGAAGAATAATCAGATTTGATTAGGACTTCGCCTTCGGATAATTCTTTTTCTGAAATTTGTTTAATTTCAAAGACAATTTCACCATTTATTTCTTCAACCACAAGCGCTAAAAATTTTTCCACAATGTTACCTCCATTATTATGCTGATTTATTGTTATCATCATATCACATTATTTGTTTTTTGTGAGAAAGTGTATAAGATAGAGCCTTTAAGATTTACTGATACCGCTTGGGTTTGTCTGTCTTTAAGTTAGAAAAAAATGTGACGAAAATTGTTTTCTGAGCAGCCTCTTTCTTTATAGAAATTTCTCCTTAAAAATCCTTAAAAAATAGTTGCTATTTTTTGAAAAATTTGTATACTGGAAAAGGTGTAATTAAACTACTAGTTTAGTATTACCAAACTTTTTTGAAAGACTAAATGATTTGAGTGAGGTGAGAATATGGAGATTGGTGATAAGCTGAAGAATTTGCGTGTTCAGAAAAATTTAACTCAGGAAGAGCTTGGAGAACGGACTGATCTGACAAAAGGCTACATTTCACAGTTGGAAAGGGATTTGAGTTCACCGTCAATGGAGACGTTCTTTAATATACTGGAAGTTCTGGGAGTGACACCTGAAGAATTTTTCAGTGAAGATAGTGTGGAACAGAAGGTTGTATATGGGGAACAGGATTGCACCTATTATCTTGATGAAGAAAACGGGTATATGCTGAAGTGGCTGATTCCTGAATCGAATGAAATGGATATGGAGCCGGTATTACTGACATTTGATCGAGATGGAGAGTATAAGACCTTTGAACCATCCTTATCAGAAACCTTTATTTATGTTCTGGAGGGGGCTGTTTCTTTAGTCCTTGGAGAAAACGTACACGCAGCTAAAAAAGGAGAAGCAATCTATTATGAAGCCTCCGAACCTCATCAGTTAAAAAATAAATCCAAAGGGAAAAGCAGAGTGCTGATTGTAGCAACTGAATCTTATCTTTAAAATGGGGGAATGAACGAGTGGGAAAAACAATTATTTCTTTTGATTCTGTAGCAAAACAATACGATGATGAAACAGTATTAAAGAAAGTCAGCTTTGAGATTGAAGAAGGAAAGTTTTATACGTTACTTGGTCCTTCAGGTTGTGGGAAAACAACGATATTGAGGATTCTAGCAGGCTTCACAGATGTCAGCGAGGGCGATGTCTACTTTGAAGGGAAAAAGATCAATGCTGTTCCTGCAAACAAACGCCCGGTCAACACTGTTTTTCAGGATTATGCCTTATTCCCTCATATGAATGTTTTTGATAATGTGGCATTCGGTCTTAAAATAAAAAAAATGCCTAAACAGGAAATTGAAAAAAAGGTCAAGGATGCCTTGAGAATGGTTCAGCTGCCTGGCTATGAAGGTCGGGAAATTAGTGAAATGTCCGGGGGACAGCGTCAGCGTGTTGCGATTGCCCGTGCAATCGTAAATGAGCCGAAAGTTCTTTTGCTGGACGAGCCGTTGTCTGCGCTTGATCTGAAGCTGCGGACAGCTATGCAGTATGAGCTGCGGGAGCTGCAGCAGCGGTTGGGAATTACGTTTATTTTTGTTACTCATGATCAGGAGGAAGCACTTGCGATGAGTGATGAAATATTTGTGATGAATAAAGGAAGAATTATTCAAAGCGGAACGCCGGTAGATATTTATGATGAGCCGATTAATCACTTTGTTGCTGATTTTGTTGGAGAAAGCAACATTGTTGATGGGACAATGATTGAAGATAATCTGGTGGAGTTTGTTGGAAGACAATTTGAATGTGTGGATGGCGGTATGCGGTCCAATGAACCGGTTGAAGTCGTTATCCGACCGGAAGATCTGTCCATTACAACTCCTGATAAAGGAAAACTGGTTGTTACTGTTGACACCCAGCTGTTTAGAGGAGTTCACTATGAAATTATTTGTTTTGATGAACAGAAAAATGAGTGGATGGTTCATTCCACAAGGAAAGCAAAAGAAGGCTCTCAGGTAGGGCTGTTTTTTGAGCCGGAAGATATCCATGTTATGCGATTTAATGAATCTGAAGAAGACTTTGATGCACGTCTTGAAAGCTATGAAGAGTAGAGGAGGCAGGAAATGAAAGCAGTTCGTCGAATTTATTCGATTCCTTATACATTATG
Source organism: Enterococcus sp. CWB-B31 (assembly GCF_020567645.1). NCBI lineage: Bacteria > Bacillati > Bacillota > Bacilli > Lactobacillales > Enterococcaceae > Enterococcus > Enterococcus sp. CWB-B31. The sequence goes on along the minus strand of NZ_JAJDJW010000010.1, from coordinate 71,311 downwards.
GCTGCTGTTGTTTGTAATAGCACCGGTTTTATTAATTATCTATCAATCTTTTTTCGATATGAACGGGCAGTTTACACTGGAAAACTACCAGATTTACTTTACTTCTGGAACTTATCTGGCAATGACGTTTAATTCTGTCTGGTATGCCTTTTTGATTACTGCAGTGACGTTGCTGATCAGCTATCCGACAGCTTATTTTCTGACAAAACTGAAGCATAAGCAATTATGGCTGATGCTGGTTATTTTGCCGACATGGGTAAACTTGCTGTTGAAGGCTTATGCGTTTATCGGAATTTTCAGTGTACATGGAACAGTCAATCAGTTTTTAGGCTTCATTGGCATCGGGTCGCAGCAGATTCTCTTTACAGACTTTAGCTTTCTGTTTGTGGCTGCCTATATTGAACTGCCATTTATGATTATGCCGATTTTTAATGCATTGGAAGAAATGAATCCTTCGCTGATTAGTGCCAGCCGGGATTTGGGTGCGAACAATACTGAAACGTTTCGCAGGGTAATTTTTCCATTGTCATTAAATGGTGTAAAGAGCGGGGTTCAGGCCGTATTCATCCCGTCACTTTCGTTATTCATGCTGACTCGCTTGATTGGCGGAAATCGTGTCATTACGTTGGGAACAGCGATTGAGCAGCATTTTCTGGTTACGCAAAACTGGGGAATGGGCTCGACCATTGGTGTCGTTTTGATTGTTGCAATGGTAGCGGTGATGCTCTTGACAGGTGAAAAGAGAAAAGGAGGGCGGATCAAATGACTAAAAAGCGTTTTAAGTGGTCAAATATCTATTTGGTTCTGGTTTTTCTTTTACTGTACGCACCAATTTTTTATCTGATCTTGTACTCATTTAATGATGGAGATACAATGAATAATTTTACCGGCTTCACCTTTGACAATTACAGGGCTGTGTTTGAAGATACACGCCTCCTGATTATTGTGTTGAATACATTTTTGCTTGCTTTTTTATCTGCGTTGATTGCGACTGTTATTGGAACTTTTGGAGCGATGGCTATTTACTATACGAGAAGTCGCAGAAACCGAACAGCCTTGATGAGCTTTAACAATATTCTGTTGGTATCACCAGATGTTATTATCGGTGCCAGCTTTCTGATTTTCTTTACTGCTGTGGGCTTTATAAGTTTAGGGTTTACCAGTGTTCTGTTGTCTCACATTGCTTTCAGTATCCCTATTGTCGTTCTAATGGTTCTGCCAAAGCTCCAGGAAATGAACGATTCCATGGTGGATGCTGCCAGAGATTTGGGCGCAAGTAATTTTCAAGTATTAAAAAATATCGTATTACCTTATCTGTCTCCTGGGATCATTGCCGGTTATTTCATGGCGTTCACGTATTCTTTGGATGATTTTGCTGTAACGTTTTTTGTGACAGGGAATGGTTTTACGACTCTTTCTGTTGAAATTTATTCTCGGGCAAGACAAGGGATTAGCCTGGAAATCAATGCGCTGAGTGCTCTAGTCTTTCTATTCTCAATGATTCTTGTCATTGGCTACTATTTTATCAGTCAGGACAATACCTCTAAACGATTAAAAAAAATTCGACGCGAACAAAGCGAGGTGGCTAAACTGTCATGAAAAAGCTGAATTCTTTATTTGCCGGCATTCTTGTGATTATTTTACTGTTGTTTATCGGTGTTGGACAGTTGGAACGTGCAAGCGGGATGGCTGGTGCGGATACTCTGACTATCTACAACTGGGGAGATTATATTGATCCGGCTCTGATTAAGGCGTTTGAAAAAGAAACTGGCTACAAAGTGAACTACGAGACATTTGATTCAAATGAAGCAATGTTCACTAAGATACAGCAGGGGGGAACTGCATATGATATCACCATACCATCTGAGTATATGATCCAGAAAATGATAAAGGAAGAGATGCTTCTGCCTATTGATCATTCCAAACTTAAAGGGCTGGAAAATATTGATGAACGTTTTCTGAATCTGGATTTTGATCCGAGTAACCAGTATTCTATTCCTTATTTCTGGGGAACATTGGGGATTATTTATAATGACAAGTTTATCAATGAAGAAGAGATGCAGGAGTGGGATGATCTGTGGCGTCCGGAATTGAAAGACAATCTGATGCTGATTGACGGGGCGCGTGAAGTGATCGGCCTATCGTTGAACAGTCTGGGCTGCTCGCTAAACAGTAAAGATGATCGCGAACTGTTCGAGGCTTCGAAGAAATTAAATTCATTGACAACAAATGTTAAAGCGATTGTGGCAGATGAAATCAAGATGTACATGATTAATGAAGAAAGTGCTGCGGCTGTTTCATTTTCCGGTGAAGCTGCTGAAATGCTGGATGGCAATGAGCACCTTCATTATGTTATTCCTTCACAGGGCTCGAATTTGTGGTTTGATAATATCGTTATTCCAAAAACAGCTAAAAATGTTCAGGGAGCCTATGATTTTATCAATTTCATGCTGAAGCCGGAAAATGCAGCACAGAATGCTGAATACATCGGCTACTCAACACCGAATAAAAAAGCTAAAGCGCTTCTGCCCGAAGAAATCTCAGAAGACGAACAGTTCTATCCAAGCGATGAAACAATCTCTCGTTTGGAAGTTTATGAAGATTTGGGACAGGAATATTTAGGTATTTATAATGATCTGTTTCTGGAATTTAAGATGTATCGTAAATAGGGTGGAATCTTCGGTAAAAATGAACATCATCAAAATTTTTGAAACAGTTTTACCTATTATTTTTATTGACAGATTCACAGTTTAAAAAAAGCGACTATTTAGTCGTTTTTTTTATAAACCTTAATGAGTGGAAAGTATTCAATAGCCAAAAGTCAACAAGGGCTAATCTGCAAACCAGCTTCAGAGCACTGCCCCCACCTAGTTATAAATTTTTTTGTAATACTATGAAAAATATGTATTTGGTATAATTATAGTATCAAAATAATTTTGAAATATAAAAAAGAAAAAAATACCATAAATATGTAACCGCTTTCTTTAAAATATTCTCTATTTGAAAGAACTATACTAGATTTATAAAGAAAGGGAGGAGAAGCTTATGAAAATTGTAGGTGTAACCGCGTGTACTGCTGGAATTGCTCATACGTATATCGCAAAAGAAAAACTTGAAAAGGCAGCAACCAGAGCAGGGGACGATGTGAAAATTGAAACGCAAGGGTCAATAGGTGTTGAAAATGAATTATCTTCGGAAGAAATAAAGCAAGCAGATGTAGTTGTTATTGCCACAGACATTTCAGTCAGCAGGGATCGGTTTAAAGGGAAAAAAGTAATTGAAATACCTATTAGTTTAGTGATGAAGTCACCCGAGGGAGTTATAAAAAAAATCCATGAAAAATTGGTTAAAGGATAGGAGTGAAAACCATGAAGGGAAAATTTGCTATTAAGAAGCATGTAATGACAGGGATTTCCTATATGATCCCTATTATTGTAGCTGGCGGTATTTTAGGCGCTTTAGCTAAAGGATTTGGTGGGTTTGATATCGGTGATCTAATTGAGCCCGGGGCAACACCCTTTACAAATATGAATCCGTTTACTTGGGTTGGTTTCTGGTGGGGAGTGAATAAAATCAGTTCTTATGCAATGAGCTTTGCCGTAGCAGTAATGACGGCTGGGACTTCCTATTCTATTGCAGGAAGACCAGCAATAGTTCCAGGGCTTGTATTGGGGTTTGTTGCTACAGAAACGAAAGCTGGCTTCATCGGCGGAATTTTGAGTGCATTTGTTATTGGCTGGTTTGTTAATTGGATGAAGAAATGGAAAGTTCCTGAATGGTTGAAAGGATTGATGCCTGTATTGCTTATACCAACATTAACTTCATTTGTTTGTGGAATGCTCTTCTTAATTGTACTATCTCCTCCTTTAGCGTACATAATGGATAAATTCCAATTATGGATTATTTCTCTAAATGGTGGAGCGAAATCAGTTATTGGTGCTGTTATTGGTGCAGGTATGGGCTTTGATTTAGGTGGTCCAATCAATAAGACTGCTTCTTTAGCAGCAAATGCATTGGGGGCTGACGGTATCTATGGACCGATGGCAGCAAAGATAGTTGGTGGTATGACACCAGCAATCGGAGCATTTATAGCAACCTTGGTTGCAAAAAATAAGTTCTCTCAAGCGCAAAAAGAGACTGGGAAAGCGGCTTTACCGCTGGGTTTATGTTTTATTACTGAAGGATGTTTACCATTTGCAGCGGCAGATCCGTTTAGATTCATTTTTAGTTCAATGTTAGGTTCTTCTATTGCAGGAGCAATCGCTACTGGAATGGGGGTTGAATCTGTTGCTGGCCATGGAGGTATTTTTGTTGTTCCGATGATGGAAAAACCAATATGGTTCCTAATTGCTTTATTTGTCGGCTCATTTACAACTGGTATTGTGTATGGATTAATTAAAAAATCAAATGAGCAGCAATCTGAATCAGAAGAAAATGAAGCAGATCTGGATGATATTGATTTTGATATAACTGTAGAATAAAAATGAGGTGGAAAAATGTTAGTGACAATGAAATCAATTCTTGATGATGCAAATAAACATAATTATGGCGTTATGGCGATGAACAGTATAAATATAGAAATGGTACGGGGCGGAATTTTAGCAGCAGCTGAAGAAAATTCTCCGATCATTATTCAATTTGGTCCGGGACAGATGAAAAAGCATGCACATAAAGAAGAAATGTTTCCTGTAATAAAAGAATTGGCTGAGAGAGTTCATGTACCAGTTGCATTGAATTTGGACCATGGAATGGACTTTCATGTAATCACTGACTGTATCAATATGGGGTTTACAAATGTCATGTTTGACGGATCCAGTTTGCCTTATGATGAAAATATGAAGAAGACCGAGATTATCTGTAGTCTTGCTCATAGTAAAGGGTGCTCAGTTGAAGCTGAATTGGGTCATGTTGGTCAAGCTGCCCAGGAGGATGACAGCGATGAGAATTTATATACAGACCCTAAGATAGCACAGGATTTTGTTAAATATACAGGTGTTGATGCACTTGCCGTAGCTATTGGAACAGCTCACGGAAATTATCCGAAAGGAAAAACACCCAAATTAGATTTTGATCGCCTGAAAGAACTAAAAGAGATTCTTCAAATTCCTTTAGTACTGCATGGCGGGTCAGGATCTGGCGAGGAAAACTTACGAAAAGCAGTTGCTTATGGAATTAATAAAATCAATGTTGCCACTGATGCTTTCTCGGCAGCAAAAAACGGGATGGTTAAAGCTTTAGATCAAGATCCAAGCATCGATTATTTAGAGCTGTGTGTAATTGCTGAAGAAAGTGTCAAAAAATTCGTGAAAGATTATGTTCAGATCATTGGTTCTTCAAACCGATATGTCTTCAATACAGAAAATATTACTATTCATGAGTAAAAATTGATTCGAATCAGATAGACAAGGAGGCGGCAGTATGGATAAGAATCAAATATATCAGAAAAAGATATTAAAAATACTTCTTGATGCCCCTTTGATTTCTGTGAAAAGAATCTCAAAAAAAATTGGTATATCTGAAAAAACAGTTAGAATTCAAATTAACTATTTAGAAGATTATCTTGAAAATGAAAAAATTGGGCATATTGATAAGATCCCTAGTAAAGGGATTAAACTAGTTCTGAATTCTGGTATAGACAAAAATGATTTAAAAGAAAGTAAAGTAGTGGAAGTCTCTACTGAAAAAGCATTTTTCCATATTCTTAGACGGCTTTTGTCCCTAAAAAATAAAGAATATGTTACACAATCAGAACTTTCAGATGAAATATATGTTAGTTTGCCTACGTTTAGAAAGCAGCTGGAGGACATAAAAGCTTGGTTAATAGAAAGAGATTTAGAGCTTGAAATTGTACAAAAAAAAGGAATGCGCATAAAAGGAGAAGAACTTTCTATTTGGAGGGCAATAGGAAATTTGATATTGAAGAGCGGACTTTACAGTATTAGAGAAAACTTAGCATTTTTTGTTAGAGGTCTGGATATAGAACTGGTAAGTAAGGTAATAAGATCATCTGAAAAGAGCTGGCAAATCCAATTTAGCCGTGACTCTTTCAGTAGAATTTGGGTAATGCTTTCTCTTTCATTATACAGACAAACACCAAGCAATCTTAAGCGATTCAATAATTTAGATTGGGTAGAGAAATATAGTGAATACAATTTCGTTGAGACGTTAGAGAAAAACTTGAAACAATACAATTTGGGAAGAAGCTTGTCGGAAATTGATAAAAAGATCATGGCACATGAGATTCTGATTTCAAGTAAATTAGTTTGGACGACTGAAAATGAGAATAGAATGCAGAACAATCGACCAACCAATTTGGAAAACTTCGTGAATGATTTAATTGAAGTTGTTTCAGATATTTTACAAGTGGATTTAAGGGGCGATTTGATTTTAAAAAAAGACTTAACTGAACATTTAAGATCTGCTATTTTCAGAATGAAGTACAGCAAAGCAAATACTTCCAGCTTGAGCAAACAACTTAAAGAAGAGTACGGTAAAGTTTATCTCAGTGTTTGGTCAACCAGCCAATTATTTGAGGAATATTATGATATCCAGGTTACGGAAAATGAAATCTGCTATATTGTGATGTACATTGAAGCTGCTTTAATGAGGATCAAAAATATAGTTGACTTACTTTATATAACCGATCAAACAAGATCTCATAGCAGCTTTATAGTTGAAACGATAAAACACCACATTCCTGAAGTGGAGAGTATAAAAATTGTGAGAAACAGTGAGACTTCAAATAGAGTTTACGATCAGGAAATAGCTATTTCTGATTGTCTCCCTGAAGATAGAGGGACAATATCAATTTCCAAAATACCGACTGATCAAGAAATTAGCAGAATAAAGAATACTATCCATCATTTTAATGGAATTGAACACCAAAAAATTCAATTCTCAAATTCTATTCAAACATTGTTTGATCCTCAATTATTCTTTAGCAATATGAAGGTTTCTAACAAAGAGGAACTATTAAAAATGATGTGTCATTACTTAGAAAAAATGGGCTATGTTACCTCAGATTTTTTTGAGACTGTATGGGGAAGGGAAAAAGAAACTTCTACCTGTGTAGGATTTCAAACTGCAATTCCTCATGGATCGATGAATGAAGTAAATGAACCTAAGATAGCAGTCGCAACCTTGGAACAGCCCATTCTGTGGTTTGGGGAGGAAGAGATTCAGTTCGTATTTTTGTTAGCTGCAAAGATGAATACAAAGGTTAATATCAATAAAACCAAGCAGTTCTATACAGATCTAATCACACTAACTGAAGACAAAAACTCAATGAACAGGTTTAAAAAATGTGAAGATGGAATAAAGGCTTATGGCTTCTTGTTTCATTAGTTGGGAGGATGGCTTGTGACTGTAGATATTAAAGATATTTTAGATAGAAAGCTCATTAATTTAGAACTAAAAGCAACTAACAAAAATGAAGTAATTGAAGCGTTAGCGAAAATGCTGTCTGAAAAGGGAACAATTTCAGATTTAGAGACATTCATAAAAGATGTTTATTTGCGCGAAGGCGAAGGGATTACCGGACTAGGAAATAATGTTGCAATTCCCCATGGGAAATCAGAAGGTGTACGAATTCCCAGTGTAGCAATTGGCCGGACAGAAAATTATATTGATTGGGAATCATACGATGATAAACCAGTACGCTTATTTTTTCTATTTGCCGTACCTGATGGTAATGAAGGCGCAGAAGATCATCTAAGATTACTATCCCAAGTAGCAGCTAAATTGGCTGATGATGATATTTTAACTAGATTGAAAGAAATAAGAAATGAAGATACCTTCATAAATATTTTACTAAGTTCATAAAAAAATTTCTGAATTTGAAAATGGGGATATTTTTTGAAAGTTTAAAAGAATAGTAGAGGCTGATTGAAGATAGGCGTTCTTAACGTTGACATGTATGCCGTAGGAGTCTTCTACATATAGAGGCTAGTAGATAATCGAATTATAACATGTGGGAGATTCCTTTTTGTGTTGTCCAAAAGTATGTAAAATAAAAAAATAGTAGAAAATTATGGAAATTATCGAATACTGTTTGTAAATGTAGCTACTGTGATCTTTTTGAAAGAGAGATGAAATAATATGGAATTCAAGCTCTACCCAGTTATTTGCTCTAAGAATAATTTAAGGGATTTTTTTAATGAAACTGCTAATGAGAAAGATTTAATTATCACTAATAAGTTCATTTTCATGCCTCAAATGGATAGCCAAGAATTAAAAGGTCATATTCTATTTCAAGAACAGTTTGGAACAGGAGAACCGAATGATGAAATGATTCGTGCAATGTTTCAAGAAATGAAAGGGAAGAAGTATGAACGAATTATTGCAATTGGCGGGGGGACAGTAATTGATATCTCCAAACTTTTTGTTTTTGGAACAGAGTATACGCTCAAAGAAATTTTTGAAAAGGGTGCAACACTTCCAAAAAAGAAAAAATTGGTCATTATACCAACGACTTGCGGCACAGGAAGTGAAGTGACCAACATTTCAATTGCAGAGTTCAGAGAAAAGAAAACCAAAATTGGCTTAGCTGCAGATCAATTATATGCTGATGAGGCGATATTGATTGGGTCATTGTTAGAAACGATTCCTTTCCAAGTTTTTGCAACAAGTTCAGTAGATGCGTTTATACATGCTATTGAATCCTATGTTTCTCCAAAAGCCAGCTTGTTTACCAAAGCGCTAGGTGAAAAAGCTATGCGTATTATTCTTAAAGGGTATCAAGATATTGTTAGCAAGGATAAATTAGAGCTTCCGGACAATCTCCAAGTCTTTCTCGAAGCAAGTACGTTAGCTGGCATCTCCTTTGGCAATGCCGGTTGTGCGAGTGTTCATGCGCTGTCATATCCTATTGGTGCAAATTATCATGTTCCTCACGGGAAATCTAACTACTTAGTTTTCCATGCCGTATTTGAAAAATATAGAGAGATGAACGCAGATTTGATTGAGCTTGAAAAGTTGCTTAGTGAAATTCTTATCTGTTCTCCGGAAGCTGTTTGGGAAAATTTAAGAAAATTGATTGATCAAATTATTCCAAAAGAACCTTTACATTCTTTAGGAATTACTAGGGTAGAGGCAAAAAAAATGGCAGAATCGGTTTTCAAAAATCAACAAAGATTATTAGTGAACAATCCCGTGCCTTTCACAGAATCTGATATTTACGATGTGTATCAAAAATGCCTTTAAGCAATAAGAAGAGAGTGAACAGAATGAATGATGAAAAAAAATATCAATTTTATGCGACAAAAATTAGGATTGAAGCAATGAAAGCTTTCGGAAAATTAGGCTTTGGCCATATTGGCGGTGTTATGTCGGCAGCTGATTTATTGGGTGTTTTGTATGGTGGGGTAATGAAGGTTGATCCGAAAAATCCAGATTGGAACGAGCGAGACTATTTTGTTATGTCTAAAGGGCATGCTGGACCGGGGTTATATGCTGCACTTGCACTAAAAGGTTTTTTCAAGATAGAAGAACTAATGACAATCAATACTAATGGGACCCGCTTACCTAGTCATTGTGATCGCAATAAGACACCTGGAATAGACTATAGTACGGGCTCTTTGGGACAAGGAATGTCTACAGCTATTGGAATTGCCTTAGGTAACAAGATTCTTAACAAACAGAATTATACCTATTTGCTGATTGGTGATGGAGAATCAGATGAAGGTCAGATTTGGGAGGGAGCATTATTCGCACCTCATCACAAATTAGGGAATTTGATTGCATTTATCGATTACAATAAACAACAACTCGATGGCTATACAGATGACATCTTGAATTTGGGTGATTTACGACAAAAATTTCAAGATTTTGGTTGGTATGCAATCGAAGTAGACGGCCATGATGCAATAGCAATAAAATCGGCAATTGAATTGGGGAAAAGAGAAAAAAGAAAACCAAAAATGATTGTTTTAAATACTTTAAAAGGAAAAGGAGTCTATTTTGCTGAAGGACAAAAATATAATCATCACATGACCTTTACATCAGAGCAGTGTGATCAAGTAATTGAAGAGCTGCAAGTGAAGCTGGATGAACGAACAGGAGGTGAAAACGAATAATGTCATATGGAGTGCTGAGAGATTTAACGATTGAAAAAAGAGCCATGCGGGATGTATATTGTGATACGCTAATCGAATTAGCAACTAAGAATGACAAAGTCATAGGCTTTGATGCGGATTTGATGAATTCTGTCGGAATGGTGAAGTTTGGCGAGACATTTCCTGAACGTATGATCAATTGTGGAATTCAAGAAGCTAATATGATTGGTATGGCCTCAGGGAGTTCCGCTGTAGGCTTGATTCCTTTTGTGCACACCTTTGCTTGTTTTGCTGCACGTCGCACTGCAGATCAGGTTTTTGTGTCTGCAGCTTTCGCGCAAGCTAATATTCGTATCATCGGGAGTGATCCTGGAGTTACTGCAGCATTCAATGGAGCAACACATATGCCGTTTGAAGATGTAGGGATTATGCGTGGATTCCCGACCGTAACCATTATAGAACCTACAGATACTGTAATGCTGGCAGATGTCATACGCCAACTTGAAAAATTGATTGGAGTATATTATATACGCCTCTCACGTAAAAATGTTATAGGAATTTATGAAGACGGCTCTACTTTTGAAATTGGGAAAGGTGCCCTGTTGAAAGATGGGATGGATGTGACGTTGATCGCCAGTGGAATTATGGTCAGTGAGACAATGAAGGCAGCTGAAAAACTAGAACAATTAGGGATATCAACTCGAGTCATCAATATTTATACGATTAAACCAATTGACAAAGAGATTATTATCACAGCAGCAAACGAGACTGGAGCAATTGTTACAGCTGAAAATCATAATTATATCAACGGATTGGGGAGTGCGGTAGCAGAAGTTTTAGCTGAAAATAGACCAGTACCAATGGCACGTATTGGGGTAGAAGATCAATTTGGACAAGTTGGAAGTGTTGAATACTTAAAAGAGATTTATGGACTTACTGCTGACAATATCGTTGAAAAAGCATTAAAAACAATTAAACGAAAGTAAATGAACGGCAAACGAGAGAATATAAGGAATAACGGACTATCAACAAATTAATGAGGTACTAAATGAAAAATTTTCTTTTTAAGCAGGAAAAATCATAAAGGAGCCTTTAAAATGAATTCATATTTACAAAGAAAACCTAAGAACAAAAAAATTTCTGATGGTGTAATTTTACAGCATGAAATTACTGTTGAAAATTCACCGTTTGCTTATGTAGGATTTAAAAAGCTCGACATGGATAAAGGAGCAGAATTTGAAGAAGATACAATGGATAAAGAAGCGTGTGTGCTTATACTGACCGGAAAGGTAACAGTTATAGAAGGAGACAATGTTTTTGCACACATTGGAAAAAGAAATTGTGTCTTTGATAAAAATCCTACAGACAGCGTCTACATTTCTAATGATCATACTTACAAAATTATTGCTGAGACTCCGGCAGCTATTGCAATTGGCTATGCTCCTTCTTCTAAGCAGTTACCAACTAAATTAATCAAAGCTGAAGAAAACAGTGTTGTTGAACGTGGGAAATATTTGAATAAGCGACTTGTAAACACGATGCTGGATGATGAATCATCAATTGCTGACAGTCTACTGATGACCGAGGTTTATACAGCAGCAGGGAATACGTCAAGCTATCCGCCGCATAGACATTCATTTAATAATTATCCAGAAGAAACATACTTAGAAGAAAGCTATTACCATGAAATCAATCCTCAGCAAGGCTTTGTATTACAGCGTGTTTACAATGACGATAGAACAATTGATACAGCATTTGGAGCGGAAAATGGCGATGTCATTTTATGTCCGGAAGGCTATCATCCAGTAGCTGTACCAGATGGCTACGAATCTTATTATTTGAATGTTATGGCTGGTCCCGTCAAATCATGGTCATTTTATAAAGATCCAGCCCATTCTTGGATTGATGAACGTGAATAAAAAGTTGCGGCTCATTTTTAGCTATCTATACACAAAGCATAACTAAATACCAAAATAAAAAGAAAATTGTTCGCACATGATTATCAGGGAATGCTGCACATGTATAAAGAAAAACTAAGTCTTTTCGTGGTCCGAGTAGTCGCGGAAGCAGTTCGTGTATGACATCCGCTTGGTTCTCAAGGCTGAACGCTTTTTATAAAAAAATTCTCCTAAAAAAACAAAAAAGACCTTCTCTTGTGCTTTAAAGAAAAGCTCTTTTTTGGCTTGTACCATAGTGATATTACTTATTGAAATACTTCTTTTTAAATACTCTTCTCCGCGTTTTAAAATAGTAATATTTTTCCTTTAACCTCCTATAGATAATTCGAATTATTAAGTGGACTGTTGCGATAATTTCTCTTCGTTTCCCTCGGTTTTTCTGTATTTTTAATAAGAAGAAGGATTGGATTCTTTCTTCCTTGGGTGTTACAGCTTCTTCCCATAATAATGTAAAGAACTGAGAAAGTTCAGAGGTTAATAGTCGATTTCTAAGCTAAGGTCATCACCATTTGAAGCAATCACTCGTTTGTACCAATAAAATGATTTTTTTGGATAACGATTTAAGCTTCTTAGATCATGCTCCTCTCGATCAATATAGATGAAGCCGTAGCGTTTTACAAAGCCTTCTCTTGTGCTGTGAAGATCAATTGCTGACCATGTGAGATAGCCGATGATTTCAACACCATCATAAATCGCTTCTTTAACTTTTTTGATATGATCTGCTAAATACTTGATTCGATAATCATCGTGAATTTTATTATCACTATCTAACTCCTCCGTATGCGCAATACCATTTTCTAAAATCAATATCGGAAGCTGATATCTTTGGTAGATTTCCATTAATTGAATGTATAAACCAGCTGGATCAATCGTCCAATTCCATTCGGTACGATCTGTATAAGGATTTAGTTCTTCACCGGAGCGATATTGAACCAGCGCCCCTTGAAATTGTTTAGGTTCAGGATAATTTGCCTCAATATCTTCTTTGGGAAGCGGAGCAGCCCGAACTAAACTTGAGAAATAATAAGTAGATGAAATATAATCTGGTTTCGCTTCTTTCATTTTTTTTTCATCATCCTTTGTAATGACTGGAAGAGCATCCATTTTATCTAGCTTATTAAGCAAATACTTTGGATATTCGCCACGACAATAAATATCCAGATAGGCAATATTTGTCTCATAATAGCTTTTGGCAGCTGCTAAACAGTCAGCTGGGGCGCAGGTGGCAGGATATAGCATCTGAAATGCGCTATTTGGTCCAATTTTTGCTTGAGGATCAATGCGGTGACAAGCAATACAAGCTTCAGCATAGGCAACTGTGAGGTGATGCTCAGCCTGCCATAGTTGTTTTTTTGTTAAATCTTTATTTCCAGCAATGTATTCGCTATCTAAGTGAAACAAATTAGGTTCATTAAATGGAACATAGTACTTAATTCGCCCCTTAAAATGTTTAAAGATGGTAGATGCATAGTGGTTATAGTCTTGAATACATTGCCGATCCAGCCATCCACCGTATTCTTCTAAAAGATTTACAGGCAGATCATAAGCATAGAGTGTACAAACCGGTGTAATTCCCTTTTCAATCAATTCGTTGACGATAGTGTCATAGAAAGCTAGACCTTTTGTATTGGGTTCGCTATTGTTGCCAGTGGGAAAAATTCTTGCCCAGGACATAGAGAAGCGATAAACAGTGAACCCCATTTCAGCGTATAATTCGATATCTTCCTTATATCGATGATAGGCATCACTGGCAGTTTTAAAGTCTGAATAACCATTTTTTAGCACACGTACGTCAGCAATAGTCGCGCCTTTGCCATCTTCATTCCATCCACCTTCATACTGTTGTGCATTGGTAGAACTACCCCATAATATTTTTTCCATAGCAGTATTCTCCTTACAATTATTTATAAAAATCAAGTTCTCTAAAAATTGCGCAAGTACTCATACAACAACGGTCATTTGTTTAATTCCACTCTTGGTAGGATTAATAGGTCTTCTAGACATAAATATAGTAGCTCTCGTGACTTTTTGTGTAAACGATTACTCGATTTTATTATGGAGAGAGGAAATGAAAAAGTCAAGGATTATTCTGATTTTTTCCTATAAACTAAAGGCTTCTTGTTTGAGCAGCTATTTTCAAGGGCTGTTTAATTTAGCCTTGACAAGATAAATCAGATATTTTATACTTTTATTAGGTAAACGATTACACAATTTTCACATTATTTTTTTCAGGCATGGGTAAACGATTACACGGAGGGGTGATAATAATGTCAAGTAATAGTGGAAAAGGGTTCATGGATAAAGTTGCTGATTTTACTATGAAAATCTCGGGTCCTTTAGGTAAGTTTGCAAATTTGGATTCAATTTCTTCAATCGTCAATGGATTAACAGCTGTAATGCCAATTATAATGATCGGCTCCATTTTCCTCATTCTATATGTATTGGGGTCTCCGGATATTGGTACAAGTGGCAAGGCGCTTATTCCTTTTTTAGCACCTCTGGCAGGCAAGTTTGCTTGGATGAATAGCTTAACATTGGGGTTTATGACCTTATATTGTTCGGCTGCTATTCCATTTAGTTATGCAGAAAGAAAGAACGTCAACACAAAAAATTCGATGTTAATGGGGCTTGCTACGTTTATTATCTTTACAATTGGTGGTTTGGATGAATCGGGTGGAATCTTAGTTGAATCTTTCAGTGCAACAGGTCTGTTTGCTTGTATTATTACTAGTTTAGTTAGTGTAAGAATCTATAAATTTTGTTTGGATCATCATATTACCATCAAGATGCCGAGCTCTGTTCCACCAAACGTAGGAAATGCTTTTGGAGCACTTATTCCATACACTGTTTCATTTTCTCTAGCCTGGTTGGTTAGAACTGCCTTCAATTTTGATTTTGTATCATTCTTAACTACGCTATTGGAACCAGTTATTTCAGGATCTGACTCTGTTTGGACCGCAATTATCGCAGCGTTTATTCCATTACTATTGTGGAGTATCGGGCTTCATGGGGATAATATGTTCTTGACATTATTTACTCCTTTTGGATTAATGTGGATTGATCAGAACGCAGCAGCGTTGGCAAGCGGAACGCCTGCAAATGAGCTGCCCCATGTATTGGCAGGTCTGGGGCAAACTGGATTGATGAGATTGACCGTTTGGACTGCTGCTGTATGGCCATTGATTTTTCTAATGATCATCTCAAAAAATAAGTTTTTAAAAACACTGGGATGGACAACCATTGGACCAGGGATATTTACAATTGTGGAACCAGTGATCTATGGGCTCCCGTTAGCGTTGAATCCCTATTTGATGATTCCGTTTGTACTAAGCGGAACAATTTCTACAGGTGTCAGCTACCTTTTGATGGCTAGTCCGCTATTGGGGAAGTTTTATGCACTGATTCCATGGGCGACACCACCATTTTTACTAGGCCCATTAGGAACTGGGGACTGGAAAACATTAATTATCCCGGTTATTTCTTTCTTGATAGGACTAGCCGTGTATCTTCCATTTTGGAAAGTCTATGTTAAAACCTTGGAGAATGAGAATAAGATTGAAACTGCAGATGAATAAAAAAAGAAGCTCAGGCCAAATTGTACCGAACGCCAAGTGTTAGATTTTAGGTCTAATATTAGGGGCTCACTACAAATCGCTTGGGTTTCTTTTTTTCACAGCTACTGGATTCTTTCATGGGTAATCGTTAACTCGCTGCTTTCATGGTTACCCTGAAATTTCAAGAGTGTACTAGCTGATTTGGTAGATTGAAAGAAAATGTGATATTAGTCTTGAAAAGCTATTTATCCATGATAATTTTAGGTTGAGGAAACGATTACTCGATAAGAGGGGGAACTATGATGAAACGCTTACTATGCTCTTCAATGATGTGTGCAAATTTTGCGAATCTTCAGGAGGATACAAAAGCTCTTGATGAAGCCGGTATTGACATCTTTCATATTGATATTATGGATGGAATATTTGTACCAAACTTTGCAATGGGCTTACAGGATTTACAATTGATTCGCTCATCTACTAAAAAAAAGGTTGATGTCCATCTGATGATTGAAAACCCTGGGAATTACGTTGATTTATTTAGTCAGATTGGAGTAGACATCATCTATATCCACCCAGAAGCTGACAAGCAATACGCACGTACCTTGGACATGATCAAAAGCAAGGGGATGAAAGCTGGAGTAGCAATCAATCCGGGAACGTCATTGGATACCATAAAAGAAATTTTTTCGTTGATTGATTATCTGATGATCATGACTGTAAATCCTGGATTTGCCGGTCAAAAGTATCTTGACTATGTAAATCCCAAAATTGAAGAAGCGGTCAGCTATGGTAAACTGTTTTCATTTAATGTAATGGTTGATGGAGCACTTTCTCCTCAAAGAATTGAGGAATTACATGCAGTTGGAGTAACAGGCTTTGTTTTAGGAACGTCAGCGCTATTCGGTAAAGAGAAAAGCTATAAAGAGATTGTAAAAGAGTTGGGAGGACAACTAGTATGAACATTGCAATTGGCAGCGATCATGCAGGGATAGAATTAAAATCAACGATTATTTCCTACTTAGAGGAATTAGGATATGCTGTGACTGACTTTGGACCTGATTCGGCAGAAAGAACAGACTATCCAACGTACGGCAAAAAGGTGGCTGAAGAGGTAGCCGGCAAAAATTTTGATTGCGGCATTTTGATTTGTGGAACAGGTGTTGGTATTTCGATTGCAGCAAATAAGGTCCGTGGGATACGGGCGATTGTTTGTAGTGAACCTTACTCAGCTCAATTATCCAAACAACACAACAACACCAATATTTTAGCTTTTGGCTCACGGGTAGTTGGTAGTGAACTTGCAAAAATGATTGTAAAATGTTGGCTAGATGCTGAGTTTGAAGGAGGCCGTCACCAAATTCGTATTGATATGTTAAAAGATATTGAAGAAAGACAAAAGGCATAAAATGGACTTAAGAATGATTAATGACTTGAACCTTGACTATTCGATCAAAACTATTCACAAGCCCGGCGGATTTATGAGGATTCATTGAAGAAATGGAAAAAAAGACAATCAAGGAAGTGACAAAAATAGGAGGAGAAAGAATGACAATTCCAGAAAATTTTTTATGGGGCGGCTCCATTAGTGCAGCACAATGTGAGGGTGGATGGAATGAAGGCGGTAAGAGTTCTGTTCAAGTGGACTTTGGAGATGCTGGAACTACGAATGACAGACGATACATTCACTTTCAAAATTCGGATGGAACAAGAGGAAAAATGAGACAGTTTGATCATTTACCTGAAGGAGCAAAATATGCTTTATTTGATGATATAAGATATACCAATCATATCGGGATTGACTTCTATCATAGGTATAAGGAAGATATTGCACTATTTGCGGAAATGGGATTTACAACCTTCAACACAACTGTTTCCTGGGCTAGAATCTTTCCGCTTGGTGTAGAGGGTGGCGTAAATAAAGAGGGGATAGAATTCTACCGCAATGTATTTAAAGAATGCAGAAAATACGGAATGGACCCAGTGATTACATTATATAAGTATGATGAACCGGTTTATTTAGAAGAAACATACGGCGGCTGGACAAATAGAGAAATGATTTATCAATTTGTAGAGTTTGCGAAGGTATGCCTTAGTGAGTACAAAGATTTAGTGGATAAATGGTTGACGTTTAATGAAATCAATATTTTGCTCCATTTTGAAGGGAAAGAAGGTGGTCAAGCTGCCTTTACTGAACTGCATAATCAAATGGTTGCTTCGGCACAAGCGGTTAAAGCAGCCCACGAAATTGATAAAAATATCAGTGTTGGATGTATGGCAGCAGGCTTCTGTATCTATCCATATACCTGTGATCCAGAAGATGTACTGGCAGCCTATAAAGAATTCCAAAATAAATTTGGCTATTGTGCTGATACAATGATTAGAGGGTATTATCCTTCTTATGCAAAAAGAATTTGGAAAGAGAAAAATGTTGAATTAGAAATCACAGAACAGGATAAAAAAGATTTAATTGAAGGTAAAGCAGATTTTTTAGCGTATTCATATTATATGTCTAGTGTCACAACGACACATAAAGATGAAATTAAGGAGTTAGCGACTGCTGGAGGACAAGGGGATTTAGCTAATCCATATCTTAAAGCTTCGGATTGGGGCTGGCAAATTGATCCAACAGGCTATGAATATTTTTTACATTTCTTAAATGATCGCTATCAAGTTCCAATTTTTGATGTAGAAAATGGTTTAGGGGCTTACGATAAAATAGAAGAAGACGGCTCAATCCATGATAGTTATCGAATTGATTACTTGAGAAGTCATATCAAGAGTCTAATGAAAGCCAGAGAAGAAGGAGTCAATATTTTCGGCTATACGACCTGGGGACCTATTGATTTAGTATCATTCACAACTGGACAGATGAATAAACGTTATGGTTTTATCTATGTTGATATGGATGATGATGGAATCGGTGATTTGCATAGAATGAAAAAGGATTCATTCTATTGGTATAAGAAAGTTATTGCTTCCAAAGGGAAAGATTTAGATTAGCAAAAATAGAATGTCTGGGAGTGTGGCAGAAGTTGTCCGCATTCCCTTAAAATCGTATAAATGAGCGTATTCTCAAAGCTAAACACTTCTATCCTGACGTCCGTTTAACCTCTAATTTAGTATGATCAGTACAAGGATTTTCCGGATAGAGCTGCGAAATGTGATTATAGAGACAGCTTGTGAACCAGATGGCTTTGATCATCGGGAAGTCGTTAGTCATTTGTAAGCCTGAATTGCTCAATGAAATTGAAGCTAAAGCAAAAGAATATTTTATTTTCCCGGATTATTTAAGGGTTATTCTCGCTGAATTTCAGGATAGTGCAAGGGTGATCAGTGCAGCGTTACTGCCCAAATTTTTTGGACAGTAGGAAACAGAGAACTTTCCCACAGGAAAAAATGACCGCTTTTTTAGAAGGGCTTTGATAGACTTCTAAGCAGCGGCCATTATTTTTCGTGAGTTTTCGAAGCGGCTCCGTTGTCCATTTCTCAGGAGTCAGCTCTTTCCTATCGTATCCATTCCCGGATATATTGATTCACGCAATACTAGATCAACAGGTATAAGGAAGGATTTGCCGATGTTTATTGAGTTGGGCTTACTAATTGTTTCCAATAGATTATCAACGGTAACCTGAGCAATTTTTGCTGTATTCTGCTTTACTGATGACAGCGCAGGATAGGAGTATTTATCTTGCGGCGTATCATCAAAACCGATAATTTTTATTTGCTTCGGTAACTTAAAGCCCAATTTCTTCAGTACAACAATCAATTCTAAACCGATATTATCATTAATAGCAAAAATTCCATCTACATTGTCTTGCTCCTCAAAAAATTGTTTGACTGATTCTTCGAAATTATCATCGTAAATATCTACGTTTAGTTTACTTTTTTCGCGGTCAAACATGATACTATTTTTTTTCAGAGCATCAAAAAATCCGTTTTCTCGTTCAAGTGCTGATGGCGATTTCCTTGAATGCATGGCAATTACAGGGTTTTGACAACCAGCGGCAATCAGCTGCTCAGTCGCTTCAAATGCACCTTGGTAATGGTTTGATGAAATGAAGATGGTGTCTGACTTTACTTTCGGCTCTCTGTCAATACAAATATAGGGAATATTCTTTTCTGGTCTGGAATAATTAAAAGAGAATTCTTCGGCTCCCGAAATAACGATTAAGCCATCCACTCCTTTACTTTCAAGCATTTGCAGATAGGCAGTCTCTTTGGTGCTGTTCCGAGCAGTATTGCAAATAATTGTAGAATATCCTTTGTTGAAAAGAATTTCTTCGATTTTTTGAACGACATCAGCAAAGAAATAGTTGCTGATGTCTGGTACAAGAATGCCTATAGAAAAGGACTTGTTCATACGCAGACTTTTAGCACTATAATTCATTTGATAACCGGTTGATTTGATAACCTCTAGAATTTTATTTTTAGTTTCTTCTGAAAATCGTCCATTATTATTGATAACTCTGGAAACAGTGGCAACTGATACACCACTTAATTCAGCGATATCCTTGATTGAAATTTTCTTCATAGCTTCGATCCGACCCTTTCGTGAGTAATCGTTAACTCGATATTCTCATATCTATTCTGAAATTTCAAGAGTATACTAGCTAATTTAGTAGATTGAAAGAAAAATACGATATTAGGCTTGACAAAACTATTTATCCGTGTTGTTTTCCAGACAAGGAAACGATTACCTAACTGGTTAAATAATCAATGCGCTTGGCAAAGTGATGCCATCATTGAGTGTTCTAGTGATAAAAAGCATAGCAAAAAATGTGCCAGAACAATTATTGCAGCTCAACGCTGCTCAGTGTAAAGTACTTGCTTTGCCACCTATGATAACATAATCAAATTGTTATAATGGGAGGGAGAATAGAAGCAGGCTATGAATCCTTGTACATTAAGGATTTGGAGGTTTCAGGTGAATATATTTTGGATTACCACAAAATAAAAGAGAAGATGTTTATGAAAAAAGAATCCTTAATTAGCTGTTTTATTGGGAATTTTAGCTTTTTCGGGAGATTGATAGTTATACAGTGACCCTTAAAATTACTCCAAACATAATTGAAGGAAAAAATAAAAGTACCAACATTTTTATTTTTTCCTTGACTAATCATAGGAAAGGGGAAGGTGTCAAAAAAGAAAAACAGCAAGCAAAATTCTTTTGAAAGACTTTGATTGTCGTTTTTCTTCTTTGCTTTTTCTCCATTTAAAGCAGTAATAGTTTTTTTATGATAGGTTTAGTTTATCACTTTTCCCTCATCTTTCCATTTGCAACGAGGTCGGGACAAAAGCCTGTTAATTTTCGCTTCTGGGCTTTATTTAAGATGGACCGCTTCTGTTTGACGGGATTAGGTGATATCTTCCTAGTTCCGCTGACTTCTTTCTCAAGCTCTTCCAGGTGCAATGATATGTGTGTTAATCTTTCATAAATCATTTCTAAAAATGATGAAGATCCGTCTGGTATGCGTTTGCTTTGATAAGCTTCATTTACTTCACTTATCAACAGAAGAATATTATCTCGATCTTCTTGGAGCAGTACTCTTTTACCAGGGCTCTTCCGCCGATGCTCAATTTATATTATTTATTCGGACGGTTTATTTTTCCCTAAACCGTAGAAATAGAGGAGACTGACGAAAACAGCACCGCCGACAATATTGCCGAGATAAACTGGAATAAAGTTGCTGATAAAGCCGCTCCAAGTAGCACCGCCTTCAAAAATCGCAGCACTAATAACAAACATGTTTGCTACACTATGCTGAAATCCAATAGCAACAAACGTCATTACCGGAAACCAGATAGCCAGGATTTTTCCTGCATCAGACTTTGCACCGTAGCAGAGCCAGACAGCTAAGCCGACAAACCAGTTACAGCCGATTCCGGAGAAAAATGCCGCTGCCGGCGGTGCACTGATTTTTGTCTGTGCAATCAAAAGGGTTTCCTCCAAATAAACACCTGCACTTGTCAAGCCGGCAAGATGACTTAAAAAATAAGAAACGAAAAGGGCTCCGGCAAAATTGGCCAAGGTGATGATTGTTAGATTTTTAACGAGATCGATGAAGGAAATTTTTTTTGAAAACCAGGCAGCAGAGACCGCCATCATATTGCCGGTGACCAGCTCTCCGCCGCCCAACAGAATCACGATTAGTCCCACCGGGAAAACCAGAGCACCAATAAATGAGGCAAAGCTGCCCCAGTCATGTGCAATTGAGGAAATCACACGGATATAAGCAAGATAGCCAAGAGAAATCATTGCACCCCCGATGAAGCCGAGTATAAGTTTTTGCTGCAGTGTTTTTTTCGTTTTTTTGTATCCCATTTGTGTGCTTATTTCCATAATTTCTTCAGGTGAATGCATAGTAACCTCCAATAATTGACTAGGGCGTGTCTGAAAAATTCAGGATATCTGAGTTTTTGTGAAAATTATGAGAGAAGCCGCAGCTTATGCAGTGCATACACAAGTAGTCCTGACGACAAGTTCATAAAGAATTACAAAAATATTTACCGCTGGAATTTCCAGAAACTCCCTAAGTTTTTAAAAGAAAACACACTCAAATTTACGAAGGAGCAGAGTCATTTAAGTGTGTTTCATTATTTAATTGAATAAACTGCTAATTGCCTTGTCAACAAGCTGCTCATCTGCTAAATAAGGAATGGTGATATGATCTGAGCCTGCCCGTGATTTGTTATATTCGATTGATGTCTCAATCGCATGCTCATTTCTGGCCCAATTACGTCGGGCAACGCCACCCATAGTATCCCAGGCAATGGCAGATTTAATGATTTCATCACATAACTCGCTGCCATCTAAAACAAGACCAAAGCCGCCATTGATTGACTTGCCAATTCCAACACCGCCGCCATTATGCAAGGCGATTAAGCTCATACCTCTTGCTGCGTTCCCTGCATAACACTGTGTTGCCATATCTGCGGTAACATTACTGCCGTCTTTGATATTGGATGTTTCCCTAAATGGTGAATCTGTACCTGACACATCATGGTGATCTCGCCCAAGCATTACTGGACCGATCTTGCCTTCACGAACCATTTCATTGAATTTTAGTGCAATATTCACACGTCCCATTGCATCCTGATAAAGAATTCGTGCTTCAGTCCCTACAACCAGCTGATTTTTCTCTGCATCACGAATCCAGTTGTAGTTATCACGGTCCTGATAGCGACGGGTTGGATCAATAACCTCCATTGCTGCATGATCCGTTGCAACTAAATCCTCATGTTTTCT
The DNA here is from genome assembly GCF_020567645.1 of Enterococcus sp. CWB-B31. Classification (NCBI taxonomy): domain Bacteria; kingdom Bacillati; phylum Bacillota; class Bacilli; order Lactobacillales; family Enterococcaceae; genus Enterococcus; species Enterococcus sp. CWB-B31. The sequence continues at coordinate 48,501 of NZ_JAJDJW010000010.1, read as the reverse complement.
ACTCAGACAAACCCAGCGGAAGGGTCCATAACCATAGTCAAACAGCATTGGGCCCATGATATCTTCAACATAGGAAGGCCAGATGAAGCCATCCTTATCATCTACACCATTTTTAGAGATCTCTTTGATCCCGGAATCATAAATTGACTTCATAAATGCATTACCATAATCAAAGAAATAAGTCCCTTTGCGAGTTAATGATTTAATGACCTGATAATGACGAGCCAAAGTTTTATCCACAAGTGTTTTAAATGTTTCCTGATCTTCTGCCAACAATCGAGTACGCTCTTCAAAAGAAACACCCACTGGGCAATAACCGCCTTCATAGACATTATGACAAGACGTCTGATCCGATAGCAGATCTACATGAATGTTCTTTTGATCGATATATTCCAGCAAATCAACAATATTGCCCTGAAAAGCGATCGACGTTGATTCCTGCTTTTCCAGATATTCCTTTGCAAGTATCATGGTTTCTTCAGGTGTCTCAGTAACATTACTGATCCAACCCTGTTCAAGCCGCGTATCAATTCTTGAACGATCCACTTCTGCAATAATTGCTACAGCATTCGCTATCTCTCCGGCTTTTCCTTGTGCGCCGCTCATACCGCCCAAGCCGGAAGAAATGAATAGTTTTCCCTTTAAATCGCCTTCATCGGAAATCCCTAATTTCAACCGTCCCGCGTTTAACAGCGTGTTGAATGTCCCGTGAACGATTCCTTGAGGACCAATGTACATCCAGCCGCCTGCAGTCATTTGTCCATAGTTAGTAACTCCCATCTGTTCTGCGATTTCCCAGTCCTCGATATTATCATACTCACCGATCAACAGACCATTAGTGATGATGACACGCGGGGCATCTTTTTTAGATTTGAACAGGCCTAAAGGATGCCCCGATTCAACAACCAATGTCTGTTCGTCGGTCATATTCTCCAAGTAACGCTTAATTAACTGATACTGCATCCAGTTCGAGCAGACTTGTCCCGTTTCGCCATAGGTCACCAGCTCATAGGGATACAAAGCTACTTTAAAATCCAAGTTGTTATCGATCATTACCTGCATAGCTTTTGCTGCGACACAGTGTCCTTTATATTCATCGATCGGCTTCCCGTGGATGCGTTCCTTTGGATACCAGCGATAGCCGTAGATTCTGCCCCTTGTTTTCAGCTCTTCTAAAAATTCTGGGATTATTTCTTCGTGGTACTTTGGATGAACATAGCGCAGTGCATTCTTCAATGCGGTTTCTGTCTGTGCCCTGCTCAAGCGGAAGCCTCGATCTGGTGCACGACGAATCCCTTCTTGAAAAACTGTTTTTTCCGGTAGTACGTCATCCAGCTTGATCGTCATTGCTGCCTCGATTTCTTTGTATAGGACCATTGTTTTTCTCCTCCTAGTTGAACTCTTTATATTCTCCCTGGAAAAACCTCCAAGGCTGGTTACTTCCCTAGTGTAAACGGTGCTTGTCAACGAAATGTCTATAGATATTATTATAAAGAAAGACTGCTGTTTAAAAAGCGCTTTCTTTTTTTTGACAGAAATTAGACACGAAAATGATTCAATGAGTATAAATCTTACTAGAGAAAGAAGAGCGTATATGTATGGGAGCAGATAAAATTTTATGTCATTTTAGTCAAGTCTTTTGTCCGGTAGACAAAGGGCATCCGCTTAGAGGTGCTGAGATGTCTGAGGGAACGCTCATTGATAATGGTTATATTGCCATTAAGGATGGGGAAATTCTGAAGGTCGGAAGTGGCGAACCGGATAGTACCTTGGTTGATTCGGAAACAGAAATAATTGATTATACAGGGAAATTTGCTGCACCGGGCCTGATTGATTGCCATACTCATTTGGTTTATGGCGGTAGTCGTGAAAATGAGTTTGCAAAAAAACTAGCGGGTGTCAGTTATCTGGATATTCTCGCTGGAGGTGGGGGGATTTTAAGTACCGTTCGTGCAACCAGAGCGGCTTCTTTTGAGACCTTATTGAAAAAATCTGAACAGCTTTTGAATCAAATGGTTGTTCACGGCGTTACAACTGTAGAAGCAAAAAGCGGCTACGGCTTAGATTGGCAAACAGAGAAACGTCAGCTTGAGGTTGTTAAAGCTTTGAATGATACCCATGATATTGATTTAGTTTCAACCTTTATGGGTGCCCATGCGGTACCTCCTGAATACAAGGAAAATCCAGCTGGCTATTTGGATCTGCTGATTGATGAGATGCTGCCGAAAGTAAAAGCTGAGAATTTGGCAGAGTTTTGTGATATTTTTTGTGAGACCGGGGTATTCACGGCAGAGGAATCAAAACGGTTGTTGACAGCAGCAAAAGAGCTGGGCTTCAAGTTGCGGATACATGCAGATGAAATTGATTCGATTGGCGGAGTGGATGTGGCAGCTGAGCTTAAAACGGTCAGTGCTGAGCATCTAATGAAGGCTACAGATGCAGGAATTGAGAAAATGAGCAAAAATCACGTTATTGGCAACCTTTTGCCGGGAACAACCTTTAGCTTGATGGAGGATACTTATGCACCGGCGCAAAAAATGATTGACAGGGGGATGGCAATTAGTCTGTCAACCGATAGTAATCCTGGCAGCTGTCCAACAGCCAATTTACAATTCATCATGCAGCTTGGCTGTTTTATGATGCACCTGACGCCAATTCAGGTCTTTAACGCAGTTACGATTAATGCTGCATATTCTGTTGCCAGAAATGAGACAGTCGGCAGTCTGGATAGGGGGAAGCAAGCCGATATTGCTATTTTTGACACACCCAATATTGATTTCCCATTGTATTTCTTTGCGACAAATTTAGTTTCTGAAGTCTACAAAGCTGGAAAACTTATTGTACGGGAACGGCAGCGGGTTAATTCATAAAACAAAGATCAAAAGGGTTTTCTCCTGAAGTTCTGAAGAGAAAGCCTTTTTGATTGGGTTTACTTTATGAACGGGTTTTAACATGCTGTCTTTTCTGTTTGTTTTGTCGTAAAATAAACAGAAGAGACTTGGAAAAGAAGGTGAATAGGATGAAAGATACAGTATATTTTCAATTATTCGGTACGCCCCAGATTTTTTTGAATGGACAGCCCATTCTTTTTTCGTTCTCTAAAATAAATGCGCTTCTTTATTATTTGGTTGTGAATAAAACAGCTAGCAGAGATGAGGTTGCCGGACTTTTATGGGTAAATAAATCAGAAAAAAGTGCCAAAAAGAATCTACGCAATACAATCTATCAAGCTAATAAGGTCCTTGGTGATGACTATATTGTTTCTCCAAACAAAACAATTTTGACCCTGAATGAGTCATTGGAAATTGAAAGCGATATCAATTCTTTTTTATCAAATCCTGTTGCGCATTTCGATTTGTATCAGGATGATTTTTTGAAGGGATTTTTCTTAAAGGATTCCGAGGCATTTGATCTATGGGTCGTAAAAATGCAGAATTTTTATGAACAAAGGTTTGTTCAAACCTGCTATCAAAAAATTGAACAGGATCTTCATAACAATGAATTGACCCATGTAGAAGAAAATATTCGACGGCTGATTGCTATTGATGAATTTGACGAGCGAAACTATCAGCTGCTCATGCAGTATTATCAAGATAATCAGCGCTTTGGAAAAGTCATTGAAACTTACTATGAGCTGTCCAGCTTATTGGAACAGGAACTGGGAATTTTGCCAAATAGCGAAACAAAAGCAATTTATGAAAAGACACTGGCAATTGTTAATCATAAAAAGCAGCATAAGATAAGAAAGGCATCGACGCTATTTTTTGGGCGTACGGCTGAAATTGAACAGCTGGAAACAAACTTTAATTTATTTTCTCAAGATCAGCCCTATCATTCTGCACTGATCGTCGGCGATGCCGGTGTAGGGAAAAGTGCCTTGAGTAAACGAGTACTCACAAATGTTCAGGAGGATTTCCATATTCTGGAAGTCTCCTGTTATCAAGCTGAAAAAGATCATTTGCTGCGTCCTTGGCGGGGGCTCATTGAACAAATTACACAAATCATCGAAGAGGAATGCTTAGTTGACTGCACCTTATGGCAGGAAACAGTTGCCAAATTTTTCCCAAGTTTAACAAATGCTCCACAAGAAGCCGACTATATCGAGACAGAAATAAAGAGTAATATCAATTATTTATCACAGGTTATTTTGGAAGTGCTGCAAAAAATCAGCAAAACAAAAAAAATGATTATATTTATAGAAGATATTCAATGGATGGATGTGCAAAGTATCGGGTTGCTGACTAGCCTAATGCTGCATGTGAAGCATGGGGAAGCTCTATTCCTTTTAACCTTACGGACTGGGTATCAAACGGATATCGAAAATTTCATGGCAACTGTTATCAATTATGAAAAGCTGCTTACGATTAGGCTGGCACCATTTTCTAAACAGGAAACCATAGCATTTGTCCAAAAGCAGCTGGGCAATCTGCCGATTGATACCATGACGATGAACCATTTGTTCGATTATACCGAAGGGAATCCCTTCTTTTTAGTTGAGTACATTGGGCTGTTAAAAATGAACATGAATCTGGATGTTATGACTGTTAAAATGCAGGACGCCATAAAAAATCGTTTTTCTTATTTATCCCCTGTAGAAAAAGAGGTGGTTGATATTGTATCTTATTTCTATGATATGGCCCCGATTTCATTGATCGCTCAGCTCTTGGGAAAAGATCAGCTGGTCATTATCAATGCCATCGATAGATTAGTTAATAAAAATATCTTGGAAGAAAAACTGTATGAGGAAGAAAGTCACGCCAGCTTTACACATGTAAAGCTGCGAGAGTTTATTTATCTGAATCAGTCGGTAGCTAAAAAAAGAATCCTTCACGGAAAAATTGCGGTGATTCTGGAAGAGCAGGTTCCGCTAGAGTCAAGTGATCCGCTGCTGTTATCAAAAATTGCCTATCATTATCGGAAAGCAAAACAAGAATTAAAATCGCTTGAGTATGAGTTGGCTTATTTGCAGAATTTTTTCAAATTTCAGCATGAGCTGTTTCCTGTATACAATCGTCAGGAAATCCGAGGGAATAGGACAATAGATGTAGAACAGGAATATACTTTTGAGCGTTTTAGGAATATTCGACAGCAGCTGGCTGACCTTGAAGCGCACCATGAACAGACCGAAAAATATCAGCTGTTATTGGTTAAGTTTTTATATTTAGAAGGTCGTTACCTCATTCATTGCGGTGATTACAACCAAGGGATCGAAAACATCCAACGGGTGATTTTCAAATCCAAAAGCTTTCATAATGAAGAATACTTACTGGAAGGGTATCGCCAGATGATTTATTACTACATTCAAACAGATAATGCTGTTGATATGTTTCATTATATCGAATTGGCAATGAATGCCTCTATTAAAGCAAACAACCATGAATCTATCGGAATATTATTACGTCTAAAAGGATTGTACTACTTGATGAGCGGTGATAAAGAGCAGGCAGAACGACTTTTTTATGAGTCGATTACCACCTTTACGATCACCGAAGCCATTAAGAAGAAATATGCCGTAAATATTGCTGCAGCTTACGACTACCTGGCTGAAATTGAACGATTACGTGGAAATGTCAACCAATCTGTGGCTATTCAGGAAAAGGCACTGGCTCTTTGTGAAGGAACTGGAGTTTATTCTAGTTTGGTTGTATTTTATGTTGACATGGGCATTGCATTATTTGCACAAAAAAACTATATGCGTGCAAGGGAATATTTTGAAAAAGCTCAAAATTTGTATACGAAGTTGCCCTCCTTGTGGAAAAAAATACAGCTAAATGCATATACTGCTCTGATCGATTTGCAGGAAGAAAATTACGAAGCAGTCCATAAATTTTTGATAAACTCTAAAGAATATCTAGATACCTTTTCAAATCCTCGAGATGCCGGTATCGTCTATTTCGTGAAAGCTTTGGTCAAGCATCAGCTAGTCCATCAACAAATTGCAGATAAACCACTGGCAGTCTTATTAGCACATAGTGAGAGCTACTATTATGAAAAAGCAACAGCCAGTCTGAGCGTTTATCGCGATCGCTATGAACTACAGGTGCTAGAGGAATTGTTTACCAAGCTGTTACCATCTACTTCTGTAAATGAATCAGTCTGAAATATAGGTAAGCAGGTATTAAATTTGAATAGATATTGGGATAAAAGAGAGAGATTGTGACATAAGTATATCTGAGATCCCTAAAACCGAATAAACGGTGTTCCAGAAGCTGTCTCTTCGGAAATAAGTCGAACTATACTGAAAATATGAGTAGCTATTTTCGTATAGTTCGACTTATTTCTTGAGACAGAACACTTCTGTCACAACCTCTCTCTGATTTTTTAGGAAATGGTTTATAACTGATAATTAAATAGTATGGTTTATCCCTCAGAAGCTAATATTTTAATAAATTACTTAGGAAAACAGGGAGTTATTATCTTTTAACGAATAACTGCTAGAAGCTTCCCGCGTTTGACGAAATAGTATAGGTGATTTGGAAATAGACAGTTGAATATTTTCCCTTTTTACTCATGGAAAATGAATTATGGCATGCCTCTCTTTTTACGTAGTTAACGGTATCTCCTAATTCACTGATTATTCTTTGTTGAATCAACTATATTTATCGCCAGAGAAGTATCAGCCTTATTAAAAGTTGCCCTACGAAATTCAATCAGAGCATTTTCTATAATGAATTTAGAAGATGTACTGCCAAAATCTGCTAATAAAATCATTTTTTTTGCTGATCCAATGATCATTCTTTACGGATTTTTGTGTAAATAAGATTAAAATTTGGTTAAAAATAAATAAAATTTCACTTATTTTTAGGGAGTTCAAGTAATCTATTAAACGTCAAAATACATGATAGAACCTGATTTTTGGTTTAAAGGAATCTGTCCTTCTTTTTTTCTTAAAATCTTCTAAATCTGTCTGTATTTTTTTCTCAGTGATTTGACAGTCACTTTGTGGTGTTGTTCTTTGCCATCGATTTAAAAAAAAATTAAAAAAGCACTTAATTATTGCAGCTTCATTTGAGCAGCTCCGTCTATTCTATTCACAGCTGTCAAAAAAGTGTCAAATTATTTTTCTAAAATAAAAGAGCCTTTTTTAGTTTGAAAAAAATAGTCTTTTTTTTTGTCAAAAAACCAGCAAATTCCGGCAAAAAATCTGGATTTTACCTATGTTGACACTCGAAAAGAACAGTGATATTTTTGGTTTGAAAGCGCTGTCTGGCGCAGGGAGGAGGTTAAGATTTGTATAAAGCAGACGGTTATTCAATGGGACGAAAAATAGCTCTTATGGGTCTACTTATTGCCTTGTCAGTTGTGGCAACTCGGTTTCTATCTTTTGAAACCAGTATTATCAGAATTGGTTTTTCTTTTTTACCGTTAATGGTTATGGGGTATTTATTTCAGCCATGGTTTGCAGGAACAGGTGGAGCAATTGCAGATATCATCGGAATGATTTTATTTCCGAAGGCAGCATTTTTCTTTGGATTTACGATCAATGCGTTTTTAGCACCATTTATCTACAGCCTGTTTTTCCATAAAAAGGAAGTGACGCTTAAACGTAATATTACCGCTCAAGTCGCAGTCATGGTTATCATCAGCTTAATTTTAACACCTATTTGGCTGAATTTGATGTTGAAGCTGCCGATCATTGAGCTTTTACCATTACGGATAGGCAAAGAATTGATTGTTGTACCGATAAAAGTTATGGTCGGTCAATATTTATTTAGTCAAAGGAACATGAAAACGGTATTAAATGATGTGTCAAGAAACATGGTATGACGTTATCGTCGGCCGAGTTTGAAAAAATAGAGAGAAGCAAAAGGAAGGATGAGTATAAATGGCAAAATTAGTTGAATGCATCCCTAACTTCAGTGAAGGAAGCGACCAGAAAATAATCGACGGACTGGTAACAACAGCGAAGAGTGTAGGTGGCGTAACGTTGTTGGACTACTCTTCTGACAGTAGTCATAACCGCAGTGTTTTTACTCTTGTGGGTGATGAAAATAGTATTCAGGAGGTTGCTTTTCAATTAGTAAAATATGCAAGCGAGCATATCGATATGACTAAGCAAAAAGGTGAGCATCCAAGAATGGGGGCTACTGATGTAGTACCGTTTGTTCCAATTAAGGATATCACGACAGAGGAATGTGTAGAAATTTCTAAAAAGGTAGCAAAAAGAATCAATGATGAATTAAATATCCCTATTTTCTTGTATGAAGAATCAGCCAGCACACCAAATCGGGTAAACTTGGCGCGAGTGCGTAAAGGTCAATTTGAAGGAATGCCGGAAAAATTACAGGAAGAAGAATGGGCACCCGATTTTGGTGAAAGAAAAATCCATCCGACTGCGGGTGTCACTGCTGTTGGTGCAAGAATGCCGCTGGTGGCATTCAATGTGAATTTAGACACAGATGATATTACCATTGCAAATAATATAGCAAAGATTGTTCGCGGCTCAAGCGGCGGCTTTAAGTATTGTAAAGGTATCGGTGTAATGCTGGAGGATCGCAATATTGCACAAGTATCCATGAATATGGTGAACTTTGAAGGAACGCCCCTTTACCGTGTTGTTGAAACGATTCGTTTTGAAGCAAAACGCTACGGTGTCAATATTATCGGAACAGAGGTTATTGGTTTAACTCCGGCAAAGGCGCTGATTGACTGTGCGGAATATTATCTGCAGGTTGAGGATTTTGATTATGGTAAACAAGTTTTAGAAAATCATTTATTAAACTAGGAGGAGGAAAAAAATGAAACTGGTTGACTTGACTGTAACTGATTTTATGCAGGTACTTGGTTCTGACGAGCCGGCACCCGGCGGCGGCTCTGCTTCAGCATTAGCAGCGGCAATGGGGATCTCATTGACGAAAATGGTTGCAGAATTAACGGTGGGTAAGAAGAAATATGCAGAATTTGATGCACTTATGAAAAAATGTCAGACGGATGCTGCCCAATCACAAGAGGAGCTGCTGCGGGCAATTGACGAAGATACAGAGGCGTTTAACGCCGTATCAGCTGTTTTCTCTATGCCGAAAGAAACAGACGATGAAAAAGCCAAACGACGAGAGGCTATGCAGACAGCATTGGAGGGGGCTGCTAAAACCCCTTATCAGATGATGGAGAAAATTGTTTATGCACTTCATATTACCAAAGAAGCAGTTGGTAAATCTAATGTGAATGCTGCCAGTGATTTGGGTGTTGCAGCGCTGAATTTAAAATCTGCACTGCAAGGAGCTTGGCTGAATGTACTGATCAATCTTTCAGGGATCAAGAATGAAGAATTTGTGAAGCAATACCGCATGACTGGTGAAAAGATTTTAACAGAAGGCTGTCGGTTGGCAGATGAGATTTATGCAGAAATTTTAAAGATAGTTTAGCTTAGATGGAAAGGATGAATAAATAGGATGACTCATTTATCAGATATTGAAATTGCAAATACGGTTCAAATGAAACCAATTGAGGAGATCGCTGAAAAAACCGGAATTGATGCAGAAAATCTATCTTTGTACGGAAAATATAAGGCAAAGGTCAACGTTCATCAATTAGGGAGCTTAAAAGATAAGAAAAACGGCAAATTGATTCTGGTTACTGCTATTACTCCAACACCAGCTGGAGAGGGGAAAACCACAACCTCAGTCGGGTTGGCTGATGCACTGACAAAGCTTGGAAAAAATGCAATTATTGCTTTGAGAGAACCTTCATTAGGACCTGTATTTGGTGTTAAAGGAGGTGCTGCTGGCGGCGGCTATGCCCAGGTGGTTCCAATGGAAGATATCAACCTTCATTTTACTGGTGATTTCCATGCTATCGGAGCAGCTAATAATTTACTGGCAGCTTTGCTGGACAATCATATCCATCAAGGCAACAGCTTAGGGATCGATTCCCGACGGATTACATGGAAACGTGTAGTGGATATGAATGACCGACAGCTGCGTCATATTGTAGATGGCCTTCAGGGAAAAGTCAACGGCGTTCCTAGAGAAGATGGCTATGACATTACGGTAGCATCGGAAATTATGGCAATCCTTTGTCTGGCAAAGGATATCGTTGACTTGAAAGAAAAATTACGCAAAATTATTGTGGCGTATTCCTTTACCGGAGAGCCCGTCACTGCAGGTGACTTGAAAGCTGAAGGGGCTTTAACTGCTCTACTGAAAGAGGCAATTCATCCTAATCTAGTTCAAACATTGGAGCAAACACCAGCCTTTATCCATGGTGGACCATTTGCCAATATCGCTCATGGCTGTAATAGTGTACTGGCAACAAAAATGGCTTTGAAATATGCTGATTATGCTGTAACTGAGGCAGGCTTCGGAGCAGATTTAGGTGCGGAAAAGTTCATTGATATTAAATGCCGACTGGCTGATTTACAACCGGATGCTGTAGTATTGGTGGCAACTATTCGCGCTCTGAAAATGCATGGCGGTGTTAAAAAGACAGAATTGGGAGCAGAAAATGTCGAAGCTGTGATCAATGGTCTGCCTAATTTGGAGAAGCATCTGTCAAATATTCAAAATGTCTATGGTCTGCCGGTGGTTGTAGCGATCAATAAATTCCCGACAGATACAGAAGCTGAATTACAAGCAGTTCATGCAGCCTGTGAGGATCGCGGCGTAGAGGTTGTATTATCTGATGTCTGGGGCTCAGGAGGTGCTGGCGGTGAAACGTTGGCTAAGAAGGTCATAGAATTGGCAGAACAGACGAATACCTTTAGCTACGTATATGAGCTATCTGATAGTATTGAAGAAAAATTAAATAAAATCGTCCAAAAGGTTTATGGGGGTCAGGGGGTTGAATTAGCTCCTGCTGCTCGTAGAGAGCTGCAGGAACTGGAACGACTGGGCTTTTCCAACTATCCGATTTGTATGGCGAAGACACAGTATTCATTCTCTGATGATGCCAGTCTCATTGGGGCGCCTAAGGACTTCACTGTGGCAATCAAAAACTTAAAAGTTTCAGCAGGTGCTGGCTTTATTGTTGCATTAACAGGTGCCGTCATGACAATGCCGGGCTTACCCAAATCACCGGCAGCTGAACGTATTGATGTTGATGCAGATGGGAATATCTCTGGTCTGTTTTAGCCAGAATGTTTAGAGACCTGCATGGGAATTTGTAGATTAACCTCAAAAGAGTATCATGTCTCTGACTGGAGCGGCGGAAAGACAACGGAAATCTATCTTTCCCCTCCAGAGGGGCAGTATCAAATCGGTAAATTTGACTATCGAGTGTCTAGTGCAAGAGTTGATTTGGAAACAACTATTTTCAGCGAGTTACCCGGCTATAAGCGTTTAATTATGCCGATTGAGCAATCTTTGACATTAGAACATGTATATCCAGTTGATACAGTAGAAAGAGTCATTCTCCAGCCATTTGAGAGCCACTGCTTTGATGGTGGTCAAAAGACAACAAGCTATGGAAAATGCCGGGATTTCAATCTAATTTATCGACCGGAGTATTTTGGGGAAATGATTGCTTTGATGAAGGAACAGCCTTATTTTATCGAGCCTGGTAAAACCTATCTATTTTATGCGTTAACAGATGTGTTGGTGGAGATTTTTGAAAAAAATGAATGTATTTCGTCACTACAGCTTTGCGGTGATGAGAGCATACTTTTCTCGGAACATACATTCCAGCTGTTATTGGCGGCAATCCCGAAGAAAAGAACGCATCGTGAACCACTGGCAATTTGGACAACTATTGCGCGAATGAGCGAATGATTTAAAAATGTTCACGCTAAGATGAACATTTGAAAGCGTTACCTTTTTTAATCTAAAAAAACTACTGACTGTTAGTGGATTACAGCCAGAGAGGAGAAAAATATGGACAAGAATCAGGAGATGGAAAACGAAAAGTCCAAGTTTAGTTTGAATGGTGCAACATTATATGGGATTAATGCAGTAATTGGTTCAGGGATATTCCTGCTGCCTCGAACGATTTACAGGGATCTGGGACCGGCCTCCTTGATCGCTATGCTGCTGGATGCTGTTTTAGTATTGATGCTGGCTGTTTGTTTTGCAGAGGTAGCTGGGTATTTTAACAAAAATGGCGGTGCTTTTCAGTATTCTAAAACAGCTTTTGGAGACCTTGTAGGTTTCAACGTGGGCTTATTGGGTTGGTTTGTCACGATTATCGCCTGGTCAGCTATGGCTGCCGGCTTTGCTAAATTATTGATTGTGACCTTTCCTAGCTTAGAAGGAAAGAATACCATTATTAGTATTTTACTTGTTTTGTTTTTATCCTTGATCAACAGCTTTGGGATTAAAACATCAAAGATTTTTACGATTACGATTACGATTGCAAAACTGATTCCGATTATTGCCTTTTCAGTTATCAGCCTTTTCTTTATTAGACATGGGTTTTCTGAAGGAAACTTTACACCCTTTCTACAACTGAATCCGGATATGACACTATCACAGGCAATGGCTTCAACATCGTTAACTGTTTTTTATGCCTTTATTGGTTTTGAAGCGCTGCCGGTTGTTGCTGGAGAAATGCGTAATGCCAAGAAAAATGTGCCAATCGCAATTATTGGTTCGATTAGTATTGTTTCGATCTTATATTTTATAATTATTTCCGGAACGATTGCTATGCTGGGAACAGGCATTTTACAAAGTAATGCACCTGTTCAAGATGCGTTTGTAAAAATGATTGGTCCAGCAGGAAAATGGCTGATTTCCATTGGGGCATTAGTTTCCATTGCTGGGTTGAACATGGGTGATTCCGTGATGATTCCTCGATATGGTGCCTCAATTTCTGATGAAGGCCTGCTGCCAAAAATGATTGCCAGAAAAAATGGGCGTGGCGCTCCCATCGTTGCTATCATCGTATCAGGAGTACTAACGGTAATCTTACTGTTGAGCGGCTCATTTGAGCAGCTTGCGGAATTAAGTGTTGTCTTTCGTTTTATTCAGTATATTCCTACCGCATTATCCGTTATCTGGCTGCGCAAAAAAGGGATGGATCACGTACCGGTCTTTCGCTTACCATTTGGTCCGGTAATTCCAATCCTATCCATTATTGTTAGTATCTGGATGCTGGCAGCTGCTGATCCAATTAATATTATTTCCGGTATTGTTGGTATTGTTGTTGCAACGATTTTATATTTTGTATTGAATCGTAAAAATGAAGCTGCCGATGGAGAAATTTGATTAGCGAATCGAAAGATAGCAGAAACTGGAAAGCCATAATGAAAAAAAGATTATGTGCTTAAACGCAAGGATGGGGAGAATGAGAATAAGCAGTGAGGAAGCAATTGCCTGGATTCACCGGAGAATACCTGTTGGTCAGCGTCCGGGATTGCGTCGTGTGAACCGTTTGCTTAAAATGGTTGGACATCCTGAAAGAAATGTCCCCACGATTCATATTGGCGGGACTAACGGGAAAGGATCTACTGTTACCTACTTGAGCTGTTTGCTGCAGGAAACAGGTCTGTCCGTAGGCACCTTTACCTCCCCTTATATTGAGTGTTTTAATGAACGCCTGTCAATCAATGGACAGCCGATTTCTGATGAGCAGTTAATCGCCTATGTTGAAAAATATCAACCATTAGTTATGCGGCTGGATGAGGTACAGGAAACAAAAGGAATAACAGGATTTGAATTATTGACCGTAATGGCTTTTGATTACTTTTCCAATATGCAGGTGGATGTATTGATTATGGAGGTCGGCATAGGGGGACGCTGGGACAGCACAAATGTCTGTCACCCGTTATTAACGGCAATTACGACGATTGGAAAAGATCATACAGATATTTTGGGGGAGACGCTGACGGAGATTGCCGGTCAAAAAACAGGAATCATTAAACCGTACGTACCTGTTGTGACGGGTCCTCTCCCTAAAGAAGCCTTGAGGGTTGTACAGAAAGAAGCCGGCAAACAACAAAGTCAGTTATACTGTTTAGGGGAAGGCTTTCAGGTCAGCTATGAACACCCTGCAGATTTTTGGGGAGAGCTCTTTCATTATTATAGTCGGAATCTCTCTCTGTATGATCTGCGTCTGCCGCTTGCAGGCAGACACCAGATCGAAAATGCCGGCGTTGCTCTTTGCTTGTATGAATTATTTTGTGAATTGAACGAGCTGCCGGTGTGTTCTGACAATATTTATCGTGGGTTTTTACGAGTGCAATGGCCGGCTAGAATGGAGCCTGTCAATCAGACACCATTGATTATCTTGGACGGCGCGCATAATGAAGCGGCAGTTGAGCGCTTGGTTGAAACGATTCAGAACGAATTCTGCCATCAGCAGGTGTTTATTCTATTTTCTGCTTTGGTGACAAAGGATATTCAGAAAATGCTTTTACTGCTTCAAGCAATTCCGAATGTCCGCGTGTATGTAACAACCTTTTCTTATCCAAAGGCTATGGTCTTTGATGAAAGCTGGCTTAAGGAGCATCCGGAAATTTCCCATGCTGCTGATTGGCAGGAATTGATCCATCATTTCAAACAGACCATGAATAAAAATGAGCTTTTGATTGTCACCGGTTCGCTTTATTTTGTTTCTCAGGTCAGACAGCTTCTGATCAGTGAAACAAAAAATGAAACAGCGAAGCAGAGTAAAAAGAAATAAGTGTGTTTGCTTTGATTAAAATAAGACGGAGTCAAATTAATTTTGACGAGGAGGAAAATGAAATGGCAAATGTATTAATATTAGATGGAGATAGTTTGACCTTAGAAGATGTGGCAGCGGTTGCACGCCAAGGTGTCATTTGTAAAATAGATGAAGCGGCGAAGAAAGAGGTTATTGCTTCAAGAAAGATTGTAGATAAAATAGTGGAAGAGCGCCGGGTTGTCTATGGTGTCAATACAGGATTTGGCTCTCTTTGTAATGTGAGCATCTCAAAAGAAGATACCGTACAGCTTCAGGAAAATTTGATTCGTACCCATGCATGTGGTTATGGCGGCCCCTTTCCGGAGGATGTTGTTCGGGCAATCATGCTGATTCGGGTAAATTCATTGGTTAAAGGATATTCAGGTATTCGCTTAAGTACGATCGAAGCCTTGTTAGGGATGCTGAATAGCGGTGTGCATCCGTTTATTCCGGAGAAAGGCTCTTTAGGTGCTTCAGGTGATTTAGCACCGTTGGCACATATGGTTCTACCTTTACTAGGCTTAGGAAAGGCTTACTATAAGGGCGAATTATTGCAGGGCAAGATAGCTATGGAAAAAGCAGGCTTACCGATTATTCAGTTGAGTGCTAAAGAAGGCTTGGCTTTTATTAACGGAACAACCGTATTAAATGGAGTGGGTGCTCTAGCAACCTATGATGCAATTGAGTTATTGAAATTGTCGGATATTGCCGGTGCATTATCCTTGGAGGTACACAATGGTATCTCAAGTCCTTTTGCAGAAAATTTACATACCATTCGCCCTCAAAATGGTCAATTAGCCACTGCAAAAAATATACGTCAGCTGATCAAAGGCAGTGCATACACTACTGTGGCAACTGCTGATCGAGTACAGGACCCTTATACTTTGCGCTGTATCCCGCAAATTCATGGAACCAGCAAAGACAGCGTTGCCTATGTCAAAGAGAAGGTTGAAATTGAGCTCAACTCGGTTACAGATAACCCAATTATTACTAGAACCGGTGAAGTAATTTCAGGCGGAAACTTTCACGGTGAACCATTGGCACAGCCATTTGATTTTCTGGGGATTGCTGCTTCTGAAATCGGAAATGTTTCTGAGCGCCGTGTTGAGCGTCTGGTGAACAGCCAATTAAGTAAGCTGCCTTCATTCCTGGTAAAATATCCAGGATTGAACTCTGGGTTTATGATTACACAATATGCTTGCGCCTCTCTAGCTTCAGAGAATAAAATCCTTTCTCATCCGGCCAGTGTAGATTCTATCCCTTCTTGTGAAAATCAGGAGGATTTTGTCAGTATGGGAACAACAGCGGCAAGAAAAGCAGCGGAGATTATTAAGAATTCCCGTAGAATTGTTGCAACTGAAATCATGGCAGCTTGTCAAGCGCTTGATATAAAACAGCAGCAAAAAGACCTTGGTAAAGGAACAAAGGTTGCATATGAACAATTTAGAAAAGTCGTTAACTTTATTGAAAACGATAAGGATATTGAAATCTATGAAGAACTAAATAAAGCGACAAATGCTTTAACTGACGGAAAATTATTAGCAGCCGTAGAACAGGCAGTCACTTTAGACATCCAATTTAACTAGAGCAAAAAAGACAAGCAGGAAAAGTCAGCAGCTAAAAATGATGCGCATCCCCTGCTTGTTTTGCCATATCTTCGTTTACATACAATAACCTTAAAAAGGGGGAACATCGCATGCGCTATCAAAAACCAAAAGGAACCATTGATATTTTACCCGGGCAATCAGAAAAATGGCAGTATATAGAGGCCGCTGCCAGAGAGGTTTTTCAACGCTATAATTTTCATGAAGTACGGACACCGATTTTTGAGCATTTTGAAGTGATTGCTCGAAGTGTAGGAGAAAGTACAGACATTGTCAGTAAAGAAATGTATGACTTTTATGATAAAGGCAACCGTCATATCACACTGCGTCCGGAGGGAACAGCCCCTCTTGTAAGAAGCTATGTGGAAAACAAGCTCTATGGACCTGAACACAGTCATCCATTTAAGGCTTATTATATGGGTCCTATGTTTCGTTATGAACGACCTCAAGCTGGGCGGCTTCGGCAGTTTCATCAGATTGGCGTAGAAGTGATCGGCAGCAGTAATCCCGCAACTGATGTAGAAACGATGATGATGGCTTTAGAATTTTTTAACTGTTTAGGGGTCAATGAAACGAAATTGGTCATCAATTCTTTAGGGACCCGAGAAAGCCGTAAAAAGTATCGTCAGACATTGATTGATTATTTGACACAATTTGAAGAACAGCTGAGTGAAGATTCAAAGCGGCGGCTTTATCAAAATCCCCTTCGAGTACTAGACAGTAAGGATGCAAGGGATCAGAAAATCATCACAGGGGCACCATCTATTTTAGACAGCCTTGACAGAGAAAGCAGCTTATTTTTTGAAGAAGTTAAACAACTGCTGGAGGACGCGAATATTTCGTATAGCGTGGATCATCGTATGGTACGTGGACTGGACTATTATAATCACACTGTCTTTGAAATTATGAGTGAGGCAGCTGCCTTTAATGGTGTGCTTACAACGATTTGTGCCGGGGGGCGTTATGATGGTCTGATTAGTGAATTTGGAGGACCGGCTGTTGTAGATACAGGCTTCGGCTTTGCACTGGGAATCGAGCGGGCGCTGCTTGCAAGTGAAGCTGAAGGGAGAAGCATTCCGGTTTCCAGAGAGGTAGATGTTTATGTTGCTTGTCTGGCACCTTCCGGAAACGGCTATGCGCAACAGGTTGCACAAACAGCTAGAAAAGCGAAATTGATCGTTGAGCGGGATATCTCCTACCAAAAGATTCGAAATCAGCTTCGCAAAGCAAATAAACTAAATGCAAAAATTGTTGCGATTATTGGTGAAAATGAAGTAAATGATGCACAGGTGGTTTTGAAGGATATGCAGTCCGGTGAAGAGCTGCGTATTCCCTATACGCAGTTAACAGCTTATTTTGATAACGTTTAGAAATATAAGATGAAATGGGCGAAAACAATGAGGATGTTAAGAAACAAAGATTTTTGGCAGGAAATGATTACAAAATTAACGGTTATTTTGATTTACGCATTTTTATACTCAATTGCATTAAACTTGTTTTGGCAGCCGGGAAGGATATATGCTGGGGGAATTACTGGCTTATCCCAGATCATTTCCACTGTTGTTACACGCTGGGGCTCATTTTATCTGCCTATCTCAGTTATTTACTATGTGTTGAATATTCCTTTATTTATTCTTGCCTGGTTTAAACTCAATCGGAAGCTTGTTATTTTTATGATCGTCAGTGTTACCAGCGCTTCTTTTGCTATTCAAATTTTACCCTCCGTCGCACTAACCACAGATCCGATTATCTGTGCGATTTTTGGCGGAGCGGTCAATGGCTTTTCATTAGGTCTGGCCCTGAAGTATGGATTGTCTACAGGAGGCCTGGATATTGTTATCATTATCTTGCGTAAATGGACCGGTCAAAGTGTTGGGGCAATTTCTATGATTATCAATGGATTGATTGTTTTGACTGCAGGCTATTTATTTGGCTGGCCCTATGCTTTTTACAGTCTGCTTTCCATTATTGTCAGCGGGAAGGTTACTGACTTGGTTTATGTAAAGCATCAAAAGGTGCAGGTGATGATTATCACACAAAAGCCGGAGCTGGTCATTCCGGGACTGCAGGCCCAATTGACTAGAGGAATCACGATAATTCCACAGGCAGAAGGTGCCTACGATCATCAACCGCAAACGATTTTAATCACCATCATCACCTACTATGAAATGGAGCTGCTGGAAAAAATTATGAAAAAGGTTGACCCGCACGCATTTGTCAGTGTATCGCAGGACGTGAAGATTTTAAGCCAGTTCAAGGAGCTGGACATTGTGTAGCGCAAAAGATGATTTCATTGATGAAGTTAAAACAGCTAAAGCCCTGATTGATTTTGTATCTAATAAAGATTTCAGCAGCAGCCTTCTATGTTAAAATCAACTATTCTCACTTCGACTGGCAGAGCTGCTGTAAAGCTTGCCTTTTTCTATGGCAGTATTGAATTTTGACATTTTCCGATAATTTATCAAAAAGTAAAAAATCAGTAAAACATAAAAGAACAAGCCTCGAAATGATTTCGTGAGGTATTTGTTCTTTTTCAGTATAGCTGGCTGACTCTTTACTGTTTAGATAGACTGATCCGTTGCGTTGGAAATAGAAGAGTTTACCTTGCTGTCGGCGGGAAATAGAAATCTTTGGGAATCATTAAAATACCACTTGACTTTCATGAAAATCTCTAGTAATTTATAGTTTGTATGTAATATTGAAAATCGATGAAGGAACGAGTAAATTTCTTATTTGTGTCAAAAGAGAGAGAGGCCTTGGCTGAAAGCAGCTCCGCGAAAGAAATCGAAAGACATTCCTGAGATGAATGTAAGAAAAGCCATTCCGTTACGAGCGTTAATCGTTGAGATGAGAGAGCAATCTTTCAAAATTAGGTGGTACCGCGTATGAATGATTCGTTCGCCCTTGTAGATGATACAAGGGCGAATTTTTTATTTATCAGGAGATAACAAGAAGTTTGACGTGTCGAGGATAAGAAATCCCAGTTAGTTGATACTGTCCTTTTCATGTTAATAACGTTTAGCAAACGAGCGTTTTGCCAATCGTACAATAACAATTAGTTATTTTCATTGTCAACCAATTGAATCAATGAGAGAGAAATGGAGGAAAATCAGATGAATTATCAAAAGCCAAAAGGTACATATGATCTGCTGCCGGGGACAACAGAGAAATGGCAGTTTGTTGAGGAAACAGCACGTTTGCTTTTCAGAGATTATCAATATCAGGAAATCCGCACGCCGATTTTTGAACACTACGAAGTGATTGCTCGAAGTGTGGGTGATACAACCGATATCGTTTCTAAAGAAATGTATGATTTTTATGATAAAGGAAATCGGCATGTGACACTGCGTCCGGAAGGAACAGCACCGATCGTCAGAGCCTTCGTTGAAAACAAGCTGTTTGGTCCTGAATATGCGAAGCCATATAAAACATTTTACATAGGACCAATGTTCCGTTATGAAAACCCGCAGGCAGGGCGTCAGCGTCAATTCCATCAAATCGGTGTTGAAGCGTTTGGCAGCGATAATCCTGCTGTTGATGTAGAAAGCATGGCGATGGCAATGGATTTCTTCAAACAACTAGGCATCAACGAGATCAAGTTGGTCATCAATTCTTTAGGAGATAAAGACAGCCGAGCTGCTTACCGTCAGGCACTGATCGATTATCTTGAACCGAAAGCCGAAGAGCTTAGTGAAGATTCAAAACGGCGACTGTACGAAAACCCATTACGTGTGTTGGACAGTAAGGATAGAAAAGATAAGGCGATCATAGCAGATGCCCCCTCTATTCTGGATTACTTAAATGAAGCATCTAAGCAACATTTTGAAACGGTGCTGCAAATGCTGGATGAATTGGAAATTTCTTATGTAATCGATCAAAATATGGTTCGCGGATTAGATTACTATACACATACGATTTTTGAAATCATGAGTGAAGCAAAAGGCATGGGGGCACAGTCAACGATCTGTGCCGGTGGCCGCTATGATGGACTGGTCGAAGAACTTGGGGGACCGGAAACACCGAGCTTTGGTTTCGCTATGGGGATTGAGCGGATTTTGCTCACAATGGAAGCGGAAGGAATCATCATTCCTGAAATTAATGAGATTGATGCTTATGTTGTCGGTATTGGTGCGGATACAAATATTGCTTCGCTGAAACTGGTTCAAGTAATTAGAAATTTTGGTTTTTCTGCGGATCGCGATTTTATGAGTCGTAAACCGAAGGCCCAATTTAAAACGGCAGCGAAGCTCAATGCAAAGCTGGTATTAACGATCGGTGAGAGTGAACTGGTTGAAGGAATTGTTAATGTGAAAAATATGGTCAGCCGTGAAGAAAAAGCATTTAAGCTGGTTGATATTTATGAACGCTTCAATGAAGTCTATGATGAGATGACAACGATTATGCTTGATTGATAACGACAGGTAAATATGGTTAAAAAACGAAACGAAGAAAAAGGGAGTTGTTTCAGCAGAGAGAATCTGTTTAGAAACAAAAGCAGTGTCTAACTAATAAAAAATGAATGTTGTCAAACAAGAAAGGGAGTGCCATTATCCTGTTATCAAGTATGGTAGGAATAATGGACATCGGACCTTCAAAATTAAAGCATTCAAATTGTAAGTAAAAAATGAATGTTGTCAAACAAGAAAGGGAGTGCCATTATCCTGTTATCAAGTATGGTAGGAATAATGGACATCGGACCTTCAAAGTTAAAGCATTCAAATTATAAGTAAAAAATGAATGTTGTCAAACAAGAAAGGGAGTGCCATTATCCTGTTATCAAGCATGGTAGGAATAATGGACATCGGACCTTCAAAATCAAAGCATTCAAATTATGAGTAAAAAATGAATGTTGTCAAACAAGAAAGGGAGTACTATTTTATGTCAGAGCGTACAGTGTATTGTGGAGAAATAACAAAAGAATTTACAGGCAAGGTGGTTGTCCTTAAAGGGTGGGTGCAAAAGCGTCGTGACCTTGGGGGCGTAATCTTTATTGATTTAAGAGATAGAGAAGGAGTTGTACAGGTCGTATTCAATCCTGAGGTTTCAAAAGAAGCATGGGAAATTGCTGATAAATGCCGAAGTGAATATGTAATTGAGATCACTGGTGAAGTCGTTTATCGTGATGATGAAGCAGTGAATCCTAAGATGACAACCGGTGAATTTGAGGTAATGGCCTCAGATATTACTATTTTAAATAAAGCGAAAACCCCACCCTTCCTAATTGAAGATGACAATAACGTCAGTGATGAAGTGCGAATGAAGTATCGTTATCTTGATTTGCGACGTCCCGGGATGACTGAAAACTTCAAGCTGCGTCATCAGGTAACAAAATCTATCCGCCATTATCTGGATGATCATGCATTTATGGATGTAGAAACACCTTACTTGGGAAAATCATCTCCGGAAGGGGCGAGAGACTATCTGGTGCCTTCACGTGTACACGCCGGACATTTTTATGCATTGCCTCAATCACCGCAGATTTTCAAACAGCTGCTGATGGGTGCCGGATTTGACAGATATTATCAGATTGTTCGCTGTTTCCGTGATGAAGATTTGCGTGGAGACCGTCAGCCTGAGTTTACACAAGTCGATATTGAAACAACTTTCCTTACAGCAGAAGAAATTCAGACAATGACGGAAGAAATGCTGGCGAAAGTGATGAAAGAAGCGAAAGGTGTAGACCTGCCGCTGCCATTCCCTCGAATCACTTATGATGAAGCGATGGCTCGATACGGCAGTGACAAGCCGGATACTCGTTTTGAGATGGAACTGATTGATATTGCACCGGTGGTTAAAGATGTGGACTTTAAGGTTTTCCAAATGGCATTACAAAATGGTGGACAGGTAAAAGCGCTGAATGCAAAAGGTGCTGCAGATAAATATTCACGTAAAGATATGGATAACTTAGGTCAGTATGTAAGTCAATTCGGAGCAAAAGGCTTGGCTTGGCTGAAGGTTGAAGAAGATGGACTGAAAGGACCAATTGCGAAATTCCTGACAGATGTTACAGATGAATTAATTAAAGTAACTAATGCAGAAGTAGGGGATCTGCTGATGTTTGGTGCAGATACACCGGGAATTGTTGCTGCATCATTAGGTGCCATCCGCTCTCGAATGGGTAAAGAGCTTGGCTTGATTGATGAGTCTAAATATAACTTCCTTTGGGTCGTAGATTGGCCGTTGTTTGAATATGATGAAGAAGCGAAGCGTTATGTTTCTGCTCACCATCCATTCACTTTGCCGAGAGAAGAGCATATCGAGATGCTTTCAACGACTCCTGAAAAAGTTTATGCACAGGCATATGATGTTGTGCTGAATGGATATGAGCTTGGCGGAGGCTCCCTGCGTATTTATCAGCCGGAACTGCAACAAACAATGTTTGAAACACTGGGGATGTCTGAAGAAACCATTCAAGAACAGTTTGGTTATTTATTAGATGCATTGTCTTATGGATTTCCGCCGCATGGAGGAATTGCTTTGGGGCTGGATCGTCTGGTTATGCTGCTTGCAGGTGAAGAAAATATTCGTGAGGTCATTGCTTTCCCTAAAAACGGAAAAGCAGCTGATCCGATGAATAATGCGCCAAGTACTGTATCAGATTTACAGTTGTTCGAATTGAATTTAGATGTAACAGCGATTGACGAATAGAAAAAGTCCGTCTATATAAAACCCTGTAAAATAAAACTTGAGGATAGGAAAATCGTTTGAGAACGGTCTTTCTGTCCTTTTTATTTCAGATTAATTTTTTTGGGGTATCTTTGCAGGAACAAAATTTTCCGTGAAAGTGTATGATTTGCAGTCTTTTATCATTACAGTAAAAAATAGTGTATAGTATAATGAAAACAGTCAAAATTAAAGTTAAAAAAAGAAAGGTTTTCTCTATGAAAAAGGCAATTGAAGGTATCCCAGTCAATGAATATACGACAAAACTCTCCGTTTCCATTGTTTATGCAATTTTAGCCTCTGTGGCAATGAACTTTTTTTATCAGCCCGGAAATATTTATTCCAGCGGGATCACAGGCTTGGCTCAAATCCTGACAACTTTATCGACAAGAGCTTTAGGTTTTCAAGTTCCGGTTTCTGTGTCACTCTTTGCGCTGAATATTCCCTTATTCTTTTTGGCCTGGAAAAAGATTGGCAGAAAATTTACAATTTTTACCTTTATTACGGTAGCGCTAACCTCTGTATTCATGCAGATTGTACCTGAAACAATCTTGTCAAATGATCCGATAATTTGCGCAATTTTTGGCGGGGCAGTAATGGGTTCAGGAATTGGCTTTGCATTGAAAAACGGACTTTCTTCTGGCGGATTGGACATTTTCAGCATAACTATCCGTAAAAGGACCGGTCGTTCAGTGGGGTCCATTTCAATTTATTTTAACGCACTGATTATTTTTGTCGCCGGTTATCTGTTTGGCTGGCAGTATATGTTTTACAGTGCGCTGTCCATTTTTGTCAGCGGGAAAGTAACAGATGCAGTTTACACGAAACAGAAAAAAATGCAGGTGATGATTATCACAAAAAATCCGGAAGTTGTCATCAGCGAGATTCAGAAAAAAATGCGTCGTGGAATTACGATCATTCATGAGGCTGAAGGAGCCTATACTCATGATAAGCAAACTGTACTGCTGACGGTGGTGACTCGTTTTGAACTGCCTGCGTTGGAAGGGGCTATGAAGAAAGCTGATCCTTCTGCCTTTGTCAGTATTTCGGATAATGTTAAGATCCTTGGTCGTTTTTATGAAGAAGAATTGTAAGCAGCCTTTTTGAGTTGTTTTTTCAGATAGTTTTCAGCGATTCCTGTACATTTCATCATAGGTTATTGATAAGGCTAGAAAAAGAAAACAATGCATGATTTCGAACACGACAAAAGCATAGGAACATGCAAATGAAAAAAGTTGAAACAAAATAAAAATAGCCCTCCTGTCAAGTAAGGACGAAGTGAAAAAAGGAGACAGTTAATCGGAAGCAGCTCGGCAGAAAATATTCTGCTTCCGGCTGACTGTCTTTTTTTAGAAGAAACAAACCGGATACACAGTGTTTTTAATGCTTTGGTTGTCCGTTTTTGTAGTTAAAAAAAAGTTGCCAAGCTCCTTCATAATGAAGATATAGAAATTTTCGTATTTTTGCCATGGATTTTAAATACTTTTTCTTGAAAAGAACCAGTAAAACTGCTAAACTATTTTTATGAGGTAAAAAAAGTCTTTTTAACTGGAAAATGCAGAGAAAGGACTTCATCTATTTTTTTAGTGTTCATAGGTCGTTTTTAGTCTTACTTGGACATAATATGACCAACGGAGGAATCAATCATGCTGGAAGAATTGAAAATGATCGAAGCAGTTGCTCCGGATATGCTAGATGTAATGCAGCAAAGATATCATATTTTGCGCAGTATTTATTGGATGCAGCCGATTGGCAGAAAAAGTTTATCAGAGAGTATGGGACTGACAGAACGGGTTCTCCGAACTGAAACAGACATTCTGAAAAATCTGCAGCTGGTAAAAACATCCAAAAGTGGTATGACACTGACTGATAAAGGCTTGATGATTTATCAGGGACTTGAAAAGATGATGAATTTACTTTTCGGAATTCAGCAGGTCGAAATTGATATTGCACAGCTCTTTGGTATTCAGCGCTGTATTGTCGTCGCAGGAAACAGTGATAGTCAAAAAAAAATACTGGATGAATTTGGTTCGGTTTTAACTCACTCTTTGGATGTACTTTTACCTGAAGGAGACAATATCATTGCTGTAATGGGCGGCACGACAATGGCTCAGGCAGCAGAAAATATGGGTGTTCTTGAGAATGACAAACGACACAATTTGTTTGTTCCTGCAAGAGGCGGAATCGGTGAAGCATTAACTGCTCAGGCCAATTCGGTAAGCGCGGTGATGGCACATAAGACTGGCGGGCAGCATCGGGCGTTGTATATTCCGGAACAGCTTAGTAGGGAAACGTATGACTCCTTACTTCAGGAGCCATCCATACAGGAAGTGTTGGAGCTGATTAATCAGTCGAATGCGGTGGTTCACAGTATCGGGAGGGCACTGCATATGGCAGCCCGCAGAAAAATGTCTGATGAAGAGATGATTATGCTGAAACAGAAAAATGCTGTAGCAGAATCATTTGGTTATTTCTTTAATGAAAACGGCGAAGTAGTCTACAAGGTTCCAAGGATTGGCTTACAGCTGGAACATTTAAAGGGTATTCCATATATCGTTGCACTTGCTGGAGGAAAGACGAAGGCAAAAGCAATACGGGCATACATGAAAAATGCACCAAAACAAACGTGGCTCATTACAGATGAAGCTGCTGCAAACGAGATTTTAAAAGGGGAAACCCTTTAAAATAAAAAATTTTTGATTTTCATAAGGAGGAAATCTTTAATGACAGTTAAAGTAGGTATTAATGGATTTGGACGTATCGGACGCTTGGCATTCCGTCGTATCCAAGATGTGGCAGGAATTGAAGTAGTTGCAATCAACGACTTGACAGACGCTAAAATGTTGGCTCATTTATTAAAATATGATACAACTCAAGGTCGTTTCAACGGTACGGTTGAAGTGCATGAAGGTTCATTCAACGTAAACGGTAAAGAAGTTAAAGTTCTGGCTAACCGCAATCCTGAAGAATTACCATGGGGCGAATTAGGCGTAGACATCGTTTTAGAATGTACTGGTTTCTTCACTTCAAAAGAAAAAGCTGAATTACACTTAAAAGCTGGTGCAAAACGTGTTGTTATCTCTGCTCCTGGCGGAAACGATGTTCCAACAATCGTTTACAATACAAACCATGACATCTTAACTGGTAAAGAAACAGTTATCTCAGGTGCTTCTTGTACTACTAACTGTTTAGCTCCTATGGCTAAAGCATTACAAGATAACTTTGGTGTTGTTGAAGGTCTGATGACGACAATCCACGCTTACACTGGAGACCAAATGACTCTTGATGGACCTCACCCAGGTGGAGACTTCCGTCGTGCTCGTGCTGCAGCAGAAAACATTGTTCCTAATACAACTGGTGCTGCTAAAGCAATCGGTCTGGTTATTCCTGAATTAAACGGTAAATTAGACGGAGCTGCTCAACGTGTTCCTGTAGCAACTGGTTCATTAACAGAATTAGTTTCTATTCTTGACAAAGAAGTAACAGTAGAAGAAGTTAATGCAGTAATGGAAAAAGCAGCAAACGAATCTTATGGTTACAACACTGACCAAATCGTTTCTTCTGATATCGTAGGTATGACTTACGGATCATTATTCGATGCTACTCAAACAAAAGTTATGACTGTTGGCGACAAACAATTAGTTAAAACTGTTGCTTGGTATGACAATGAAATGTCTTACACTGCACAATTAGTTCGTACTTTAGAATACTTTGCTAACTTATAATTAGGTTGTAAAAAGAAGTGTTTTGCTCTGAGAAGTAAGACGGAATGTCTAAAAAGTGTTTTTTAAATTTTTGAGATAGGTCAGCTTACTTTTGAAGAAACAGCTTTTTGAACACCGTTTATCATAAGTAAAGAAATTTCTGAGACTAGGTGCAATAATAAGCGGGGAAGCAACGCGCTTCCCCGCTTATCTTTTTATGAATTAACCCAACAATGGTAGAATAGAAAGCGACAGCAAAATTCATCAACCGAATTTTCTGCCGCAGTCAATAAGAAGTAGGAGGGAAAATTTACACATGGCTAAAAAAACAATTAAAGATGTGGATTTAAAAGACAAAAAAGTTCTTGTTCGTGTGGACTTCAACGTACCTTTGAAAGACGGTGTTATCACTAATGATAACCGTATCGTGGCTGCATTGCCTACAATTAAATACGTGATCGAAAATGGCGGAAAAGCAATTCTTTTCTCTCATTTAGGTCGTGTAAAAACAGCAGAAGACAAAGCCGGCAAATCATTAAAGCCTGTTGCTGAACGTCTTGGCGAATTATTGGGCAAGACTGTGACTTTCGTTCCTGAAACTCGTGGTGCTGAATTAGAAGCAGCTGTCAACAATATGAAAGATGGAGATGTTTTAGTTTTTGAAAACACTCGTTTTGAGGATATTGACGGCAAAAAAGAAAGCGGAAATGATTCTGAACTAGGTAAATACTGGGCATCATTAGGTGATGTTTTTGTCAATGATGCATTTGGTACAGCCCACCGTGCGCATGCTTCAAACGTTGGAATTGCTTCAACTGGTATTCCAACTGTAGCTGGATTCCTGATGGAAAAAGAAATTCAATTCATCGGTGAAGCGGTTGAAGCGCCAAAACGCCCATTTGTGGCTATCCTCGGTGGAGCAAAAGTTTCAGATAAAATTGGTGTGATTGAAAATCTAATTGCGAAAGCGGATAAAATTTTGATCGGCGGCGGTATGACGTATACATTCTACAAAGCTAAAGGACTTGAAATTGGAAACTCATTAGTAGAAGAAGATAAAGTTGCCTTGGCTAAAGAATTAATCGAAAAAGCTGGTGATAAATTAATTTTACCGGTGGATTCAGTATGTGCAAAAGAATTTAGCAACGACATAGAAACAATTGTTTCAGACGGTCAGGCTGTTCCAGAAGGATATATGGGATTGGATATTGGTCCTAAATCCATTGAACTATTTACAAAGGAATTGGCAGGAGCTAAAACTGTTGTATGGAATGGTCCTATGGGTGTATTTGAAATGAGCAACTTTGCCAAAGGAACAATTGGTGTTTGTGAAGCAATCGCCAACCTTGAAGATGCGACAACAATTATCGGTGGTGGAGACTCAGCAGCAGCAGCGATTCAATTAGGCTTTGCTGACAAATTTACACACATTTCAACAGGCGGCGGCGCAAGCTTGGAATTACTTGAAGGTAAAACATTACCAGGATTAGCTGCAATTAATGATAAGTAATAAAAGCTGAAAGAATCGGGTAATCCTCAAGCAAATTAGGAAATTTATTCAAGGATGCTTTTTGTCCTTGAAATGAATTTATCTATTTGTCGATAGGATTGATTCGGGAAGCTGGATAAAGAAAAGCGAAGCAGATTGGGTAACTTCAGAGTGATAAAGGAAAGCGGCATACTGATGCTTTCTGTCAGTATAGACGGTTTATCTTATCATCGAAGAAGTTGATCTGCACAGCTGGACAATAATAAAAGCTGAAAGAATCGGGTAATCCTCAAGCAAGGTACTATGCCTTGTCGACAGGCTTGATTTAGGAAGCTCAGATAAACAATAGAAAAGGAAGTGCTGTTCAATGCGTAAACCAATTATCGCTGGTAACTGGAAAATGAACAAAACGGCTAAAGAAGCAAAAGAATTTGCTGAAGCAGTGAAAACAAAAATCCCTGCAAATGATGCAGTTGATTCAGTAATCGGTTCTCCAGCTTTATTTTTACAGGAATTAGTTGAAGCTGCAAAAGGGACAGAATTAAAAATCTCAGGTCAAAATTGCTACTGGGAAAATGCAGGAGCATTTACAGGAGAAACATCTCCTCAAGCTTTAACTGACTTAGGAGTTGACTATGTGATTATCGGTCACTCTGAGCGTCGCGAATATTTCCATGAAACAGATGAAGAAATTAATAAAAAAGCGAAAGCTATTTTCGCTAACGGCATGATTCCGATCTTTTGCTGTGGTGAATCTTTGGAAACCTATGAGGCAGGTAAAACTGCTGAATGGATTGAAGGACAAATTACTGCCGGCTTGGAAGGCTTAACAGATGGTCAAGTAAGCAATCTTGTTATTGCTTACGAACCAATCTGGGCAATTGGAACCGGTAAATCTGCTGATGCAAACATCGCTGACGAAATCTGCGGCGTAGTTCGTAAAACAGTTGAAAAATTATACGGTAAGGAAGTTTCTGACAGCGTGCGTATCCAATATGGCGGTTCAGTAAAACCTGAAAATATTGCTGAATATATGGCGAAAGAAAATGTTGATGGTGCTTTAGTCGGCGGAGCAAGTCTTGAAGCAGATTCATTCCTAGCTTTACTTGATGCTGTTAAATAAACTTCACTGAAAATTATTTATTATTTTGAAGGAAGTTTTGCCTTATTTGAAAAAATAGTAAAATTTCATTGCTTCCTTTTGTAAAATTCACTACAATCGTAATTAAGGGAATGAATCCCCTTAGTATAAAAAACAATTCAAAGGAGAGACAAAACATGTCAATTATTACTGATGTATATGCACGCGAAGTCCTTGACTCACGTGGTAACCCAACAATCGAAGTAGAAGTATACACTGAAAGCGGTGCGTTTGGACGCGGAATGGTTCCTTCAGGAGCTTCAACCGGTGAATATGAAGCGGTTGAATTACGTGACGGCGACAAATCTCGTTACTTAGGTAAAGGGGTTACTAAAGCAGTTGACAACGTAAACAACAGTATTGCTGAAGCAATCATTGGCTACGATGTTCGTGACCAAATGGCTATCGACAAAGCAATGATCGAATTAGACGGAACTCCTAACAAAGGTAAATTGGGTGCGAACGCTATCCTTGGTGTTTCTATCGCTGTAGCCCGTGCTGCTGCGGATTACCTTGAAGTACCTCTATACCACTACTTAGGCGGATTCAATACAAAAGTACTGCCAACTCCAATGATGAACATTATCAATGGCGGATCTCATGCTGACAACAGTATCGACTTCCAGGAATTCATGATCATGCCTGTAGGTGCTCCAACATTTAAAGAAGCTTTACGCTATGGTGCGGAAGTATTCCACGCTTTGGCAGCTATCTTGAAATCTAAAGGTTTGGCTACTTCAGTAGGTGATGAAGGTGGTTTCGCTCCTAACTTAGGTTCTAACGAAGAAGGTTTTGAAGTGATTATCGAAGCAATCGAAAAAGCCGGCTATGTTCCTGGTAAAGATATTGTTCTTGCTATGGATGCTGCTTCTTCAGAATTCTACGATAAAGAAAAAGGCGTTTACGTTTTAGCTGATTCTGGCGAAGGCGAAAAAACAACTGAAGAAATGATCAAATTCTACGAAGAATTATGTGCGAAATACCCAATCATCTCTATCGAAGATGGTTTAGATGAAAACGATTGGGATGGCTTCAAAAAATTAACTGAAGCTTTAGGCGATAAAGTTCAATTAGTTGGTGACGATTTATTCGTAACAAACACAACTAAATTAGCTGAAGGTATTGAAAAAGGAATTGCTAACTCAATCCTTATCAAAGTTAACCAAATCGGTACTTTGACTGAAACTTTTGAAGCAATCGAAATGGCTAAAGAAGCTGGCTACACTGCAGTAGTTTCTCACCGTTCAGGCGAAACAGAAGATTCTACAATCTCTGATATCGCTGTTGCAACAAATGCAGGACAAATCAAAACAGGTTCTCTTTCACGTACTGACCGTATTGCAAAATACAATCAATTACTAAGAATCGAAGACCAATTAGGTGATGTAGCAGAATACAAAGGCTTGAAATCTTTCTACAACTTAAAAAACAAATAAGAAATCACTTGGTATAAAAGGATTCTTATGATTAATAGTTAAGTAATCTATTTTGAAAGTTATAGGTAGACCAATAGTTACGTACTATGTAAAAGAATGTATTGCTAACTTGAATTTGCTTCTAATTAGCAGTACTGGATATTTGACGTAGTACGAATTATAACCAATAATCATCATTAAACACTGTTTTTTCTCTGACTAAGAGAAAGGATGGTGTTTTTTGCTGTACACAGAAATGATAGGAAAGCGCCGGATAACGGTAAGCGAGAAATAAACCAACGCATATCAATTGAAAGAAATAATCTCTATACTAAGATTATCAAAGAAAGAGATTGTTTCTTCTGTTTTATATTCTCCGTGTTCTCCCTCCTCTCCGCTACTCTTTTTTCTCCTCTGTGAAACAATTCTTTCTCAATTTAAAGGAGTGAATAACCTATGTTCGTTGATTTTTCCCGAGTAGATACTTGTTATGTAGTTTGTGGCTATATGGACCTTCGCAAAGGAATTGACGGTCTTTCTGCGATCGTTTCCGGAAAATTGGCACTCAATCTGTTTGAATCCTCTGTCTTTCTCTTTTGCGGAAGACGACCTGATCGTTTCAAAGCACTCTGGTTTGATGGCGAAGGCTTCTATTTACTTTATAAACGCTATGATCAGGGACGACTGGAATGGCCACGTTCAACAGAAGAAGCTCAGAAGCTTTCTCCTCAGCAGATTGAGTGGTTGTTTCACGGCTTCTCCATTTATCAGAAAATTCGTCCTGCTAAAATTGGGATACTGACCTAAAAAAACGTTTCTTCTTTTCTCTCTCTGTGATATAAATAAATAGTGGATCTAAGTCGATCATTTGTAACGAATATGGGGGATTTTATTGAGGGATTAATCTCTGAATGGTGCATAAATAATGAGTATTATCCAGTGTTAGATTACCTATTTGGAACAGATCGAGTGGGGTATTTCCAAGACTGGCGGGAAAAAAGTAAAGCCTATGTAATTGGTCAATATACAGGAGATGTGTTAAGTCTAGTTACTGGAGTAGCAGAAGTACTAGGAGGGGGATTAATTTTCAGTGGAGGATCAATCTTCAGTGTAGGGATGTCGCCATTTACAGGAGGAACAACATTAACACTGATTCCAATATCTGTTGGTGTGTCAACTATGGTGGCTGGGCATGGAACATTATCTCTTGTATCAGCAGTTGGTAATTTAGGGAATGGACATAATTGGGATCCGGATATCAGCAATTTAAGTAGCAACATTGAAGAGCTTGTTGATCAAGTACCAAGTGAGTATAAGAAAAATGGACAGTGTGATAAGTTTGCGGATGCATTAGAGGAATTACTGAAGGAAGCTGGAATAGATTATAAGAGGTTGAAAGTTAGAAGTGAATACGGAATTATATATTCAGATAAAGCAGAAAAAATGATAGGAAATAATGGATATCATGATGCAATTAAAATAGGAGATAAAGTCTATGATAATTTGACATTGAATGGAATGGAATGGACTACAGTGATTGGTTGTTAGATTTAGGAATTGGTATAGTAAAAGATATATGGTTGGAATAAATATAATGATAATTAACCAGCGCAAAATGTTTGATGATTTATAATAGGAGGCTATCATGAAAAAGAATAATATTGAACTTTTATTAGCTAATATTCAAAAAAGGCCTAAAATGTATATCTTGGAAGCTCGAATGGATTATCTTTTTATCTTTTTAATTGGATATATGGGACGAGGAAATGGAACTATAGATGAGGAAGAAATAGACATCGCTTTTAGAGAAAATTTTGGTAGATGGATAATGGATTGGATAGGTTTGAATTATGGAAAAGAATACCAAGAAGTTGAATGGTATCGTATGTTTCAAAAAGTAACTTCGAGCGAAGAAAAGGCAGTTGAATTGTTTTTTGAAGCCAGTAAAGAATTTTTTGATGACTATCATAAAAATAATTCGAAGAGCTAATTTTTAATACTGTATTACAGAGATCTAGTATGATGCAAAATTGGGTCGGATGAGAGGGTTCTATTTCAGGAAATAGTTGACAGGCGTATGCAGATGTATGGTTAGTTGAATAAGATAAATTGAAGGGAGTAAAGTAATGTATCGCAATGTTGAAAAATTAATAACTAGTGTTCAATTAAGACCCAAAATGTATATAGCTGAAATAAGGATTGATTATTTATATCATTTTTTATTAGGAAGAATAAGTGCCGTTATGAGAACAGATTTAATAGAAGATATTGATTTAGTATTTAAGCGTAATTTTAGCAGATGGACAGAAGAATGGATGTTAGAAAAATTTGGAAAAAAATATGATGAATTATTTTGGTATAAATGGTTTCAAAAAGCTGCTAAGACGGACCAAGAAGCTATGGAATTGTTTTTTGAAGCCAGTAAAGAATTTTTCGATGACTATCATAAAAATAATCCAGATATATAGTTTTTTCTAGGTTTCATTTGTCAAATTAACCTAGACACCATCTAGCAATAAGCTACCTAAAACAGTTCCTGCAAAAGAAACAACTTCACCAGTTTGGGGCAAGCTTCCTTTTACAGAAGTTTCTTTTTTACTTGGAATCATTTCATTTGTCATGTTACATTTGACAATTTCACCATTTTCTTGAATTTCAAACTTAATCGACGTTTCATCTAATTGATAGCCAGTAGGGGCTTCATATTCTTGGAAATAGTAAACTCCTCGTGGTAAGTTTTCAAAACTAAAACGACCTTGATGATCCGTTTTTCCTTCAATAATGATTTTTTTATCTTTATCAAGAATACGAATGCCTGTATCTGGCAGCTCTTTTCCATTGGACACGTCCGTTTTGGTTAGTTCAGCAATCCCTTTGACTAAATGATTTTTAATCTCCAGCAGTAGAAGTGGCTCTTGATCGGTTTGTGGTTCCTCAGTTGGGATAGTTTCATTCGTTAATTGCTTGTTTGGATTTTCTTCTTGCTTTTCTTCATTAAGGATTTCACTAAGTAAAGTTCCTTTATTGTCATAGGCTTGAATTCCTTCTAGAGTAGAAACGATTTGATAGGTCTCAGGAGATAGAACATACTGTTCAGAAGCTGGTTGTTTTTCTTTCAAATAGAATGTTCCCACAGGGATATTGGTAAAGGTAGCAAGAGATTGTTCATCAACAGTGACTGTTTGAATCACTTCTTTCTCCTCATTTTCTAAAGTGAAAATAGTGCCTTTTCCATTCCCTGTAAAAGCAAAATCATAGCCATTTTTTTCTTTTAAAGTGGCTTCTTCATTTACTTTTTTTAGTGAAAATTGATTGAAGTGAAGCTTATTTAGAAGTGGTACAGGTTCGTCCTCTGAGTTTTCTTCACCAGCATCTAATTCTTGAACGTAATAGTTTCCTTCCATTAATTGTTGAGTAGGGAACGTAAGCTCACCATCTTTTACTGTGCCAAATCCTAGTAGAGAATCAGCAGGCAGCACTGTTTTATCTGTCATTGTAAATTCTTGATTTGTATACAGACCGAATATTTTGTCGTTAGCTTTGATCTCTTCTATAATTGGTTTATTTTCTTTCCACTCCTGAATCTGTTCTTCGTTTTTATGGAGAGTGATCTTTAGTTGTTGAAAATCATTTTTTGCTTCAATAGATTGAGATACAAGTTCAACGTTTTGTCCTTCATAGGTGAATTCAAAAGGAAGCGGAGTGGTATTCATCAAATAGCCAGCAGGCGCAGCTGTTTCAATGGCTTCATATTTTCCGAGATAAAGTTTTGGCATATTCATTAATTCGCCATTGTTATCTGTTTGAACAGTGGCAACTACACTTCCTTTTTTTGCATGAACATAATTACCTACTTTAATATCTTCACGAGCTTTGATGGTGAAAGTTACATCTGCCAGAGGAACATAATCGAAAGTGATTTCATGGAGCTTTCCGTAGCCTGAATCTTTTACTGTAATACTAGAAGCTTTTTGCCCTGTTTTCTTTAGGTGAAGCAATCCTTGTTGGGCTTTATTTCCAAACACCGCCTCAATTGTTTTATTGGGTTCAATCGTAATTTCTTTAGATTCGCCTTTATTTACAAAGCCATTGTTGGCAATTACTTCGGTGATTTTTATTTTTGTGCCAGCTTTTAAGTCATTCATTTGAGCTAAACCATTCATATCAGTGACAATTTCTTTGGATTGTCCGTTAAACTCAAATTTCATTTTTGTATTGGGGACAGGTTGTCCAGTATCCTCATCTACTTTTTTCAATTTGACATTACCGTTTAAATTGACTTTGATATTTAGCTGAAAGGAACCGGCATTAGATAATTTGAAAGTAGCTACTTTTTGTTCATTGGGTTTGTTGAAAACAAAACTTGTACCAACATCATTCGCATTTGCAATATTGTACTGTAATTTTCCTGTCTCTTTCGATGAACTGGTTGCGGTTAACTTCAATTGGTTTCCAGATTTATTTAGTTGTAGATTTGCTGAATTGCTAGCTAGATTGCCATACTTATTTAAAACACCGTTTGTATCATTAAGTGTGATTGTATCGCCAACATTTAACGTGATCGTCTGATTATTGAATGAAGGTTTTGTATTGTGTGCATTCACTTTTGCTAGAATTTCATTTTTCCGATTTTGATAGTTGGGAAGGGTGGTAGACAGTAGCTGATCGCCAAATGACTCCCAAATCATATTTTGAGTGATCCCATAGTTTTCACTTGTAGGATTCGTTTTATAGCCATAATAGGCAATCAGAGACAAGCGGTCTTTTTCAGCAATTGTAAGTTCTGATGGATCAAAACCAGAACCGCCGTTTAAAATGGTACCATGTTCAATACAAAAGGCAGGTTCACCCTCTGCTTTAATCAAGTGAACACCATCGTCTGTCCAATGAAGACCAGCAGGGTTTGCTAAATACCAAGTAGAAACGTAATCAGCAATTCTTGTGTAGTTGACGGTAGCAGCAAGGGCAGCAATTGGAGTTGCAAAAAAACTAGCCATCATTACTATCAATGCGAGATAGCTGGCTAGTTTGTGCTTTTTATATTTAGTTTTCATTGTTTCTTTTCCTCCTTGAGTTATTTTGTTTTTAGAGTTATGAGAGGGACTTCTTATTTGTGGGGACAAGAGTTTTGGTCAACTCCTTTTTACTGAAAGTATTATTCAAATGGTATGGAACATGATAAAAATAATTTCTTGAGAAAAATTAGATTATTTAGGGAGGGTATTTATGAGATTAGAAAATTTTGAGCGATTATTTATTGCTATGAATCAAGCGGGTGAGAAAAAACAGAGATTTACAATAGAGTATAACGGAGTTAGAGCACATGTTCTATTTCTGGCTGACATTGAACCATTTCTTTTGATTTTTGGTATTCAAGATACCAATGAATATTTTGAGTTAGAGATGAATCAAGATTTTGAGGTTAATTCTTTTTTTGCTAAAGAACTGTATCTGAAATTGATAGAGATATTCAATATTCAGTATGATCCTAATCATAAATTCACGCCCAATGACTTCTTGAGTTTTGTTAATAATAACGTACCTGAGTTTAGAAAAACTGAAAGAGTAAAAAGTAGTGATATCCTTCGATACAAAAGAGACGTAGAGGAAGCAGACAAAATACATTTCTGTGGTTGGATTTATCATACTACCAAAAGTAATGCTCAACCTCCTAATCTTGAAAAAGCACGACTTTTAATGGGAGAAGTAGCTTATAAAAGGTGTTGTGAAAGAAATATCAGCTCTAAATGGACTGATATAATAGAAAGGAAAACCGATCCGGATTTAGAAAATTTTTTAGCTTAAAATGGATTTCTAAACAGCAATTGTAATATTTTCAATTGCTCAAAGTTAAAAAGGACTAGAAAATAACTCAGAGTGTTCGTTTTCCAGTCCTTTTAGAATGCTTATTAGAGTGATAAAATATTCCAAAATTGAATGGATATTCCGTCACATAAAAAATAATAAGATTAGTTTTTCTTTTTAATAGTCACTTTTACCCCTGCGGTTCCAGAAGCACCAACAAACAGTTTTGTGATTCCGTTTGTTTCAACAGCAGCTTCTAAGTTTAACTCAATATTATCTAGTTCATATGATCCTAAACTCTCTATAAAGCTTGTAATTTCATTAAAATTAATTGCTGTACTTGCAAAACTTGCTCCTATCCCGCTTGAACCACCATATTCTTTCTCTATTTGTGATTCGTCTTTCTTTACAGGCATTAATATTTCAAATTTTTTCATTATTCATCCTCCTCAGGTGTACCGATATCTATAGAGATTTCTTGGAGAATATTGAATCTATTAGTGGCTTCAATTTCACCATAAAGATTTAATTCTTCATTTTCATATAGACTTTCGATTGTTATTATTAGCACATATTCAATTTCTTCTTCATCTGGAATTTCTGGTTTTGTATATAATTCTAACCACAATTGCCAGTCGCCAGAATCAAAAACAGTAAACTCTTGAGAAAAATGATGCAAGTTACTCCATTTTTTTCGACCGTTTTTTTGAGAAGGGTTTTTGGTAACTAATTTAGAATTTGAATTAAGCATATGTAACGAAGTATCTATATATGCTCTTAAATATTCGCTACCTTTACTCATATCCACTGGAGAAATAGATAAGCATGTTACTGTAACTTTTGCTAACTTCACACCACTTTTTCTTTTATCTGATAAAACCGCAGGAATTAGAAATCCAACTTTTTCTTTTGTTTTCCTGTTCATTTTTCCGTACCTAATGTAAGTAGGTTTAGATGCAAATGACTCTTTTGCACTATTTAAATTTCCATAACCACAACCGTATACTTTATTGTACTCTTCGGTGCTTGTGTCTGACATGTTATCTATGGATTTAGCATGATGACTAAGTAATCCTCTGGAGATAAAAGTTGCTTTTCTATCCAAATTATCAGTATCTCCTATACTATTTAGATATTCAATAACTGAATGTTGTAATGAACTTAAATCGAATGCTGCTAAAGGAGTGGAAAAACTTGTACCAAAATCTAATGAAATATAACCATCTGAATTAATAACAAACATATCAGAAGTTCTTGGTATGAAGCATCGTGTATTTTGTTTGCACACATTTCCCCCAGGATAAACTAAATCTGGTTTATATGAATTTGCAAATCCATATCCAACTCTACTGAAAGGAGACAACGAATTCTTGTTAGATATGCTGTCTGGATGCTGATCTTTTGTGATTGAACCTATTGATAATGAATGAAGGCTTTCAGCTGGTGAAGCTAAACGAGCATCATCATGTTCACAAATGTCATTAATGTCATTTAAAGTTCTCCATAATTCGTGATTGCCCATTGACACAACAAAATTGACACCTTCTTTATAAGATATAACATCTAATTCAAAAGCTAATTTGCTTACTGATTTTTCACCAAAAATGGAGGAAGAGTTATCGTTAAAAGCTAAACAAAATGTTGTAGTTATATGCTTTATTTCCTGTACAGCTTTTCTGATTCTTGAAATTATTTTTGTCTCAGTTACAGTATTTCCATCAGATATTACTGCATCAATTATTCTAGCCTTAGGTATAAGTAATTGATTACTTATCTGTTCAGCCAAATTTTCTCCAAATATAATTCTACTAGCCACTTTAGTACCATGAGCAGAAGTATTATAATTAATATCTGGTGCAGTCCATCTACCAGATATAGCAGCAGAAATATTATCAGGGAAAGACACACCATCATCCAAAACACAAATAAGTGGAAGATCATCCAGATTGTCAGAATAAAAATCAAAACCTGCCACATTTTGTCCGTTCTTGGTAATTTGATGACTTCCATTATACTTATGAGTGATATCAATATCCAATACAACCTCTTGTTCAATCAAATCATTTACTGCACTAGAAGGTAGGTAAGCATGTAAAACAGGAGTATGGTCTGCTAGATAATAAATTCCATCGCTTTCTATATCTCCATTAAAGCTTTCTACTAAAG
The DNA here is from genome assembly GCF_020567645.1 of Enterococcus sp. CWB-B31. Lineage (NCBI taxonomy): Bacteria > Bacillati > Bacillota > Bacilli > Lactobacillales > Enterococcaceae > Enterococcus > Enterococcus sp. CWB-B31. The sequence goes on along the minus strand of NZ_JAJDJW010000010.1, from coordinate 9,940 downwards.
TGATTAGATGAGGTAATATTTTTGCATATTGTTTTTCATTTAGTTTTGGAACGACAGTGATTTGTGCATCAATAATATCATTATTATTTTCGTTATTTTGTAAGTAATCTAGCTTTTTACTTTTTTTGTCGTGGATATCTATTGGCGATATTTCATCAATATATTGCCAAAAAGAACTTTTAGGTGCGGTACCTTGCGTATACTGTGCTGCGCTTTCTTCTAAAGCGATCATATCATCTTTTTTTATTGATACGATGGCTTTATGGGAGTCTCTGATAGCATTGATATTTATTTTATTATCAGCAAAAATCCTTTCATAATCTCCTCGAGAATCAACAACTTTATCATCTGGAAGTTCAACTTGAAAAAAAAGTAAATCGTCTGACAGTATGTTATGTTTAGGGTTATTTCTTTCTTTTATTGATAAAAGACCTTCACCAATTTTTTCGCCATGTTTTCTAAAATCAATCTCAACTGGTTCTGGAATAGCTATTCGTTTAGCATCCTCACGCTGTACTTCATTGTCTGGTATTGTAAAATGTTTTTTCCCTTTTTTTCCTTTATTATCATTGTCCATAATTCTTACTTACCTCCTTTCAGTTTATCTGCAAGTGTGCTGCGTGGAATTTTTAATAATTCTGAAATACTAGTTAAAGTTAAACCGTTTTCTCTTAGTTTTGTTATCTTCTCATAATCAATTTTTTCCTTAGAGAAGTTATACATTAGAACCACTTCGATGATAGATTCTGAAAATTCTTTTAACAAAATATCAGAACTATTATTCAAGACTGATTTTTTCATTGTTTTCATACAAACTTCCTGTATTTCTGAAAAACTGAAATTCTCGCAGTAGTGACTGGCTTTTTCAATGCTACTATTGTCCATATGAAACTTGTGCTGTAGTAATAAGTTTCTAATGTAAATTTCTCGTAATTTTGTGTCTGGTTTGTCTAAATACAAAATACTGTTAAATCTTCTCCAGACGGCAGAATCTAATAATTTTTCATGGTTAGAAGCTGCGATTAAGAAATTGTTTGTAGGCATTTGATCGATATTTTGAAGTAATGAATTTACAACTCTTTTTAATTCTCCTAATTCGTTGCTATCATCCCTTTTCTTTGCAATAGAGTCAAATTCATCAAGGAAAATAATTACATCTTTATTATTTAGCTCTTCAAATATTGTTCTTAGATTAGAGGAAGTCTGCCCCAACATAGAGGAAATTAATGAATCTAATCTGACATAGACAATAGGTAAGTTCATTTTTTTTGCAATATGGTAGGCAATAGTAGTTTTTCCACAACCAGGAGGTCCACAAAGTAAAAGTCGATTCTCGATAATGATACCTCTGTCTTCAAATTTTTCTTTGTTAGTATACTCACTAATTAGTGAATCAATTTTGTTTTTGATTTCAGTTGATAGAACAAGGTTGTCTGAATCAATACTTGATGGGTATATAACATCGTATAATTTAGATTTTGGAATACTTGAATTATCCTTTTTCTTGTTATGATCGAACATCTTCAAGCCAGAAGATGCTTCATATTTTTTTTCTTCTGGGTACTTACTTAATACATTTAATAACATAGAATAGTTATTGTTTTTTCCTGCTTTTTTTTCATTTTCTGCTATTTTTAAAAGAGACTTTCTGAATAGTGTTTCTTTTTCTTGAAAATGATTTTCTGCTAATCCAATAATATCTTCAATCTTCATTATTTATCCTCCTTTTCGGAATAGTCCGTCCTTGGATAAACATATTACCATAAAATAAGGATTTTTAATAGGGGAACACTTATTGTTTTTCCGAAAATGTCCGTCGGGGATATAGGGTTTATCAAACGGTTCTAATATTGTGAAAATAAAAATATTTGTTTAAAACAAGTATTTTTGTCAACTTTTCAATTTTGGGAAACTTTCCTTAATTTAGAATCATTAACGGAATACAAATAACGGAATTACTATTTTTTTAATCCCGTTATTCGATGCTTGATTAAATTTTTCATCTTCTCCTACTGAATATTTGGGTTGATTAGGATCTAAAATTTGAACCTTAAACTTTGTTGTTTGATTAATTGGAGAATTCTTTATTAAGAGTATTTGTTCCAGCTCGCAATTGTCTTACTAAAAATTATCCAAAATATCCGTATTTTTCTAATTAAAACAGTTTGAAACTAAATCAAAACTAACTACAATTGACAAAAATTATCAGAATTTCGTAACATTCACTGAAAAATTAGAATGCTGTCATACCAACGATTAGAGCTTATCAGAAGCTCTTGGAAAAGCTAACCTTTTGCTGGAAGGGTCAGTGGGATAATGGCTCCTTGTCAACGAATATTGGTAAGAAAAATCCAGAGAAATAGAGTAGAGTCTAGAGAGAAATTTTCTCTAGGCTTTTTTGCTCAGTTTGAAATGCGCTTCGCCAAAGCAGAGATTGATCTTGAGTTTGAAGTTATAAAAGCTTCTGAATCCATAAGCATTGCGTTTGAGCACCTTGATATGATTATTTAAACATTCCAAAGGGCCGTTAGAATAAGGTCGTTCAAGGGATCGCTTAATCTTCTTTGACATTTTTTTGAAGGTTTGTATCGTTTTTTGATAGTTTTCTGGAAGAGAAGAGACATCTTCCAGAAGCAATTGGTGGAAATGAGAAAAATTTTTCTCTTTAAATGCACAAAGAAAGTGTTGATAAAGGGTATATCCTTTATGTAGCTCCAGATCATAACTTAATAAGCGATCAACAATGTCTGTTTCAGTTAAATAGGCACGAAATACAGGACACCACAGACGCTTCTGACTATTCAGTTTTGTTTGATTCTTTTGTAGCAGTTTCCAATACTTCTTTATGTGGGTGTACTTTCTTCGTTTTGCATAAACACGGCGATCAAATGTGTTCATTCGCTGAATACGATGGGGCAGAAACGTTCAGCTGATGAACTGAACGAGATGAAAACGGTCCAGAATGATCTGTGCATTTGGAAACATCTTTTTCACTAAAGAAAAATAGGGCGTATACATATCACAGACAACGAAGGTCACTTTTTGCCGTTCTGCCAAAGGGTAACTTTCTAAATGAGTCAGCTGTCTGTTTTCAAAGATATCAATGAGCTGATGGGTGTCTCCGTCCATCATGAAGCCACAGAACATAAGCAATGCGGACAATTGCGAGGGATGTCATCAAGGACATCAGAAAAAAACATACATACCTGTTCCTTGATTATTTCTTTAGAAAAAAATTTTTCTTCGAAATGAAGGGTTACGTCTAGAATATCGAGCATATCTTTGATAGAATCTGAACAAGACATCGTGCATTCTCCTTTAAAGTGGTTTTTGACGACTTTATTTTAAAGGATTGTAGGGTGTCTTTTCCATATATTTTTACTAAAAAAGATGCCAGTGATTTTTCACCAACATCATAAAGTATAGAGCCCTTCGCCCGCCATTCTGCTAGAGTATTTATGTAAGTAGAACTAGTAATTAAGGAAAGAAAGCCGATTATTGCTATAATTGAAGCTCAAATTGTTAATTATTTTTCCGATGAAATAGGCTCTTATTTGTTTTCTTACATATTTGTGAAATCTTACCATTATTTTCTATTTTTCTAAAAATAAATGTGGAAAATAAGTGTAATTAAAACAGGTAAAATAGGCAGTGAGCCAAAGTAGAATAAAGATTGCCCGAAATCATATGCGGGTAGAGGAGGTAGGAGCTTGAAAAATATATGGTGCGGATTATGGAATTCAGAGAAATGCTTTTCGTTGGATATTCTTGAGGAAGAGGATAGAGAAAAATATAGGGAATTGATGGATTATTCTGCAAAGATTCGTGAAGAAGCGAACGAATTAGTTCAGCAAATTAACGGAGAAAACTTTTATGAAGTTCTTCCTCAGCTGATGAAGTTTGATGCAAAGCTTCGAATTGTTTCCTTCTTTTTTTCGAACAAAGAAATAATTGAAGAATATAGGTGTGAAGAACTAATTGAATTGGCAGATTCAGAATACAAAAAGACTCATTTTGATCGACTGGCCAGCTTTGAGATGAAGCCGTTTGAAAAAGATTCATTGTTGTTTCAAATTGGATGAAGCAAGTCAGAATATTTATGAATAAATATGATAAAAGAGCAGACAGAATAAAAGTATTTTTGAAAGGCTATCTTTCAAATAACCATTTATTCCAAGCTGCTTTTTTATTTTATAAGTGTAAAGGCCAGCACTTCCTTAAGTTCTTCGATTCCGGGAGGGAAGTTAATAAACAGGAAATGTTTAACACTCTCAATACTCCCGGCTAGCGGTGCCCGTTTATCAAGGATAAACAATGTATTTTCAACATCATCATTCTCAATAATTTCACTGGTTAATTCAGTATACGTTGAAAATTCGATGGTTTCCGGAAGAAACCGTTGAATTGCTTGTTTTGTAATGTGGTAGTCAAAACTGTTTTCTGTAATAAGTGCAATCGTGTTTGCTTGCTTTTGCAGTATGAACGGACTCAGCCGAGAGCATAAGGCATTCAAGTGTTTTTCCGTAATAATCAGTCCGCAATCATTCCATTTATCCACAATTTGTTTTATTTGATTAAAAAAGTATGGATCAATTTTATTAGGCTTTGAATATTCTATGGAAATCATTGGGTGTAAGTTAAATGTTGAGCCTTTTAAAAAAATATATACAGCAGATAGAAACCAGTCCTCGTTCGAATAATCTACAGAGAATGTTTCAGTGAAAAGCCTCAGCAGTTTTTGAAAACAGGAATTGCTGATAAGATTTTCACGGTAAGCTGCCAAAATTTCTTTATTTGTTGTATGATCAAAAATATGTGTGTTAATAACAATTAAGGCCAGTATAGTGAATTTGTATTCGTCATTAAAGCGTTCTTGCCAAATCGGTTCAAACTGTTGTTTCACGAACTCTTCAAAGTTTTCCGGACAAGTATATTTGCTGATAGAGTAAATTGCTTCTTTTGAGAAAATCAATGGAGTTTTTGGCAGATCCTCTCCAACTGTTGTCTGCATTAAGGAATGAAAGAAAGTCCGTTCGTATTCAGAGAAGCAGATGCCCATATTCAGTTCAAAATGATCAAGTATCCGATTTGACTTCTGAGTAACAATCGGATCGAAGACCAACAGCTCAGCACCAAACTGTCTATCCAGTTCGGAAATTAAAAAACGGATTCTGGACAGATCACCAGTGACGTGATTATCAGTTAATTGTAATCCAATCTTTTTTAGAAAATGCTCCACATCTGATCTTAATTGATATCCCTTGGAAACTGAAATAAAATGTTCATCAATAAAGTCAATATATTTTTTATCAGAGGGAACGAGATAAAAATTCAGGCTTCGCAAAAATAGTGAGTGGGAGTAGACTTCCTTGCTAAGCCTCTCCTGATTGCCTGCAATAAAAGGATCGATACGAAGATTTCCCGTTTTATCCTCTGTGACAGGGATGCACAGCTCTTCTCTGAGATAAGCAATATCTTTCTCTAAAGTTAAAATAGTGCAATTGAGTTTACTGGAAAGTTCTGCAGGAGAAAGATAGTCACTGCCGAACAGCAGGTCGATAACGTCTATGGCTCGTAATAACTTTTTTTCTAGATATGTGTGTATCATTTGTTCTCCTCATAGACAAATTAGATTTGACATTGGATTCAAAAGATTCTCTTGTTAAAAGCCTATAAGCTGAATAAAATGACGGTAATTTATGCAGTATAATCCAGAGATACTAGAAAATAGCTGCAGCTCTTTGTCGTTGTAGTACTCAATTCAGATTACCGCTCCACTTAGAAAATTAATTGAATACATGTTAAAAAATAATGTATTTTTTGTATTTAACGATCATTAATTATAGTGTTTTTTTGCTTGATTTTCAAGAGAAATTAAGTGTTTTAACCCCATCTGTTCATTAAGTGAAAAATAAAAAACCAGAGTGCCAAAAAATACTTCATTGGGCTGCTCTGGAATAGAGTTAAAATATTTATCGATTTATTTTTGCTGTTTCTAGAAAAGAATGATAAAAGGAGAGATATTGGCTTTCATTTTTAGTGTCTTTTTTTATATATTGACAGTTAGTGTCTGACTGTGGAAGAGCCTTCTGATTTATTAGTCCTAAAAGTCCAAAGCACGGTTCATTATTGGCAGATAGCAGACAGTCTTTGCCTAAAATATCAGCAGTAAGCTGACTTAATGCCGGATGTCGAAAAACACCGCCATTAATAGAAATTTCCTGATCAGGAAAGGGGCTTGCGTCCATAATGGCTTTTAGGTTAAAAAGCAGTCCTTCGACGGCAGCACGGATAAATTCATTTTGTCCATGCAGTGCTGTGATCCCCTGATAGGAGCCTGTCAGAAATGGCTCCCACATAGGTGCTCTTTCTCCGTTAATATAAGGGAGAAAGAGTAAATGTTCTGCTCCCGGAGAACTTGCTTCAAGGGCGCTATCCAGGTGCTCAAAAATGGCTGTTGGATGATTGAAAAACAGCTTGCTTAGCCATTCCAAAACAGTTCCTCCATTATTTGTCGGACCGCCTACAACCCATAAGCCTTTCTTCAGATAGTAGCAAAATGTTTTTCCTTCAGAATCTAACTCTCGGTCTGCTGTGATCTTTCTGATGGCGCCGCTTGTTCCTAAAGTAAGACTAACTGAGAGTCCCGTGTTCAAATAACCGGCGTACGCAGCTAAACAGCCGTCGCTTGCACCAATTAAGAGCTGCGTCTGAGGCGAGAGTTCCAACGCTTTTTTTGTTTCATCAGAGAGGGCTAAAATTGTATTTGTATCAACCAGTATAGGCAGCTGTCTTCTGCTAATTGAGAGGTAGGTCAAGATTTCATCATCCCAGTCAAGAACAAGGCTGTTAAACAGCCCTGTTGCTGAGGCAGTTGAATAATCAAGGTAATATTCACCCGTGAAGAAATTTGAAACCAGTTCTTTTAGTCCAATCCATTTAATAACATTATCCGGCAGCTGTTCTGTTTCCTTTAACCACAAAAGTTTTGAGAAAGGGGACATATAGTGGATAGGCGTCCCAGTTTTTTCATAAAAAGATTGGCTGAGTGCTGACTTTCTAAATGCAGCAGCTGTTTCGGCAGCTTGATTATCAGACCAGATCAGCAGTTCCCCGCAGCTCCCGTCTTCATAGACTGGCATCAGTCCATGCATTGCGGTGCTTAAGGCGATATAGTGGATAGGGTAAGGATACTCTTCTATTATGGAGTGGATTCCTGTCTGCAATAAATCAAGTATTTCCAAAGGTTTTTGATATTTTTTTCCGCTTTTTTCAGTGTAAGTTTGGATACGCAGCTCTGTTGTCAGAATCTGATTGTGATTCTGGTAAAGAGTAAATTTAATTGCGGTGGTGCCAACATCAATGGTCACTATTGTTTGATGTAACATCTTATTGCTCCTTTCAATGGTCGTTATGTGCTTTAAACAATCTGTGTGGTAAAAGTTTAATGATTTTAACTTTTTATACTTTACAGAGTGATTGAAGAAATTTTTAGGATAAAGCCATCGTATGAGTACTTTTGACCTATACAGTCTTTGAAATAGTTGCTTCTTTTAGGAGAATTCAAGGGATTTTTTCCATGGGATAAAGACTCTCCTTAAACCAATTACCTCGCTTTGCTTAAATCAGAGAAGGAGTACGTCTCTTAAGATAAGCAGAGTTAAATTGAGCTTTGCTTATTTTACAGCAGCGTTGTCTGCGAGTGTGAATTCACGTTCATTAATCAGCTGCTTGTACAGTGTGCTGTTTTTAAGCTTTTTGTCTAGTTGTTATCCAATTCGATTCGTATGAAGTCCATAACGCTTTTTAAAAGCATTCATTGGAGAAGCATGGTCTGTAAATGCTAAAGTATGTAATCTTCAAAGTTGATTCCTTCTTCAATTTCCCGCAGAAGCTATGCAAGTTGCTGTAAAATGAATTCAAGATGCCATTTTCATCTATATATTGTTCTTTCTGCTCATGTTGTTTTCACTGACAAGCCAAGGTACATTCCCATAGTGTTTTTTCAGGTAGATACCTATATCATACATCATTTTAGGATAAATTTTCCAGTGAGTCAGTATAAAAGACTTTTTTGTTGGATAAAAGCATACGCTCAATTTTGTGGAACATTGAATGTTTTGATGCGAGATCTTTTTTAGAATGATATTTCTAAAGAAGACAGAGTAGAGAAGAACTGAAGGCTAAAAAGATTAAGAGGAATATATCAGGTTCTTTTTATTTTTGTTAAGCAAAAAATATAAAGCGATAATGCCTTTCATATGGTATGCTTAGGAGGATTACGTACATTATTATAGATCATGCCTTGGAACCTGTTCTTGCTGAAGCATAGGGGTGCCATTCAAATAAGTTTGATCGTTGTTCGGAATCGAGAACCTATAATAAAAGAAGTAAGGAAGTGTAAGATGAAAGATTATGTTTTGGTAGCAGAATCCGGAGCGGATATCCCCCAGATGTATGTAGAGAAATATAATATAGGAGTAGTTCCCATGCATGTAGGGATGGGTGATGAATTCTTTGATGATGGGTCTATCCCGGTTTCAGAAGTTTTTGCTTATTATGATAAGACAGGAAAATTGCCGACAACAGTTGGTAGTAATTCTCATGATTTTGAAACAGTTTTTGACCGTATTCATCAGAAATTTCCAAATAAGCATATTCTTTATCTGGCTTATTCTTCCATTACAACTGTGTCTTTTCAAAGTGCAAAGATTGCTGCGGAGAATCGGCCGTATGTTACTAGCATTGATACAAAAATGGTTTCTGCCGGACAGGCAATGATTGTGATTAAAACCGCTGAATTTATAGAGACGCATCCGGAAGCGGAGTATGATGAAGTTATCAATAAAATAAATGAACTGATTGATACCTGCCAAATGTGTTTTATGCCTGAAACGCTGATGTATTTGAAGGCCGGAGGCAGAGTCAGCAACCCTGCATATCTTGGTGCAAAACTGTTGAACTTAAAGCCGTTGATTGAAATGAAAGAGGGAAAGCTGACATCAACAAAAAAATATCGTGGTTCCATGATGCTTGCGATGAAAAAATTATTTGCTTATTATATAGAAATGTATAATTTAGATAGAGAAGAATTAACCTTTGTATACAGTGAGGGTCTGTCGGAAGAAATTCGCAAAACTGCAGAGAGGTTGGCAGCAGAGGCGGGGTTTAAAAAAGTACATTGGATTCCTACCGGTTGTGTGGTTTCTAGTCATGGAGGTCCAGGAGCATTTGGTATTGTCGGTTTTTCCGGGAATCATCTATAAAAGTCTCTTGATTTTTTGTTGAATAATAAGCTGTAGAAGTACTTTGATTTTTTGCCTGCTGTGAAAAAGATAGAGAAGGAAATTCAGGTTTGATATGCTCCCGACATAATAGGAACTAGAAAAAATAAAAATTTCTAGACTACTATGTTGGGAGTTTTTCGTATGTCAAAAGAGTGAAAATTAGTGTTGAAAAAATGTATTCTGTCCGTGAAGTTCTTGATGGTAAACAGTCAAAAATATTCATGTTAGGAATCGTACGCAAGCTTCCCTCATCTTTAATCAGCTGGTGAGTGATGCTCTCTGGGAGTCGTTATTCCAGAAACGAACCTTGGTAAAGAGACAGGGGTATTGGGGTAGGCAATTTGATTAATGTGCTGATAGGTGATGAAGAGCTGTTGAATCTGATATAAAACGAACCTGATAATAAAAATGAGCGACTGATTTAACGAAGAGTTTGGGACAGAATCAAAGTTCCAAACTCTCTTCATATCTAAACCCGAATAAACGGCGGTACAAAAGCAAAAATTCTTTTTGCGACGAGTAACCGCAGGAGCAACTCCTTCGGAATTAAGCCGAACTATCCTGAAAATATGAAGCCCTATTTTCGGATATTCCTTCTTAATTCTCGGAGCTGATCGCTTTTTATACGAAAACTAAAACTCAAAAAATGCAAA